>DATLUX010000236.1:0-52375 GCA_035577805.1 Verrucomicrobiia bacterium | reverse complement strand
GATTTGCGAGGTGCGCGAGGGCATTCAAAGCCAGTGTTGATGATGGGGCCTAAGCCAGTTCCAAAAACCGTTTCGCCATCTGTGGTCCTTTCCCCTCGTCCTCATGCTTGAAGAAGACGAAGGCGTCCTGCCAGTTTTGCTGGCGGACCCGGTCGCCCCACGCTTTCAGCTCCGGATCGCCATAATCCGGGCGGCGCAGCCGCAGATAGCCCCAGTCGGCGGTCGACACGAAGGGGATATCCAGATCGTTTTCCGCTTCGGCGATGCACAGGACCGCGCGATGCTCGCGCAAGAGACCGAAGATCTCTTCGTCGAACCAGGATTGATGCCGAAATTCGAAGGCGACACGCTGATGGTGATGAGGCGGGAACAAGGCCAGGAAATCGCGCAAGCGCGGAGCATCTTTCTCCAGGAAGGGCGGCAACTGAAACAGCAGCGGACCCAAACGTTCCTGCAGCGCCTGGGCAGTCTTGAGCAGATACATCAAGGAATCGCCCGCATCCTTCAATCGTTGCATGTGCGTGATCCGCTGCGACGCTTTCAGCACAAATTTGAAATCGGCCGGAACCTCGCTGGCCCAAGCTTCCAGGACGGAAACCTTCGGCATGCGATAGAAGGTGTTGTTGATCTCAACCGAGCGGAAACGCTCCGCGTAAAAATGGAGCATCTGCTTGTCCGGCAAATCTTCCGGGTAAAACGTGCCTTTCCATTCCTTATAGGAATAGCCGCTGGTGCCAACGTAAAAGTTCATCAGATGCTAATAAATGACAGCATTTTGCATGATCGAGGTGTTGTCCACCACCTTTTCGCGCGACTACCGCAAACACGTGTTTGGCAGTGCTGTTGCTGTAGCGGCGGTCTATGACCGCCGACGCGTACTCAGGCAAGAACTCCCTCTCCCCTCAACGGGGAGAGGGCGGGGTGAGGGGTGAGAAGGGCACAAAGTGCTAAACGAGTCCCACTTTGGAAGGTGTGCGGCTTCACGGGAAAGCCAAACCAGCCAATTCGGACTCGCTTCGTCATGGAACTCGAGTTATAACGTGGTCACCTATGAAACCGCGGGTCCTGCTGGCCGACGATCATGTCATCCTGCTGGAGGCATTCCAAAAGTTGCTCGAACCCACCTGCCAGGTGGTGGGTGCGGTGGTCGATGGCCGCGCGCTGCTGGCCGCGGTGGAACGGCTTCAGCCCGATCTCATCGTGGCGGATATCTCGATGCCCCAGCTGAACGGATTGGAAGCCTGCGAGCAATTGAAGCGCAAACGACCGGATGCGCGCCTGATTTTCCTGACCGTGAGCGAAGACGCCGACCTGGCGGCAGAAGCGCTTCGCCGTGGCGCGTCGGGCTATTTGTTGAAGAAATCGGCGTCGTCGGAATTGTTCGAAGCGATCCGAACCGTGCTGGCCGGCCGCCTTTATATTACGCCGCTGATCTCGCGGGAGCCGCCGGCGGTCTTCCTGTCGCGCGCCCGTGACGGCGACACCGCCCACACGTTGACCTTGCGTCAACGCGAGGTCCTGCAACTGCTGGCCGAAGGGCGCTCGATGAAAGAGGCGGCGGACATTCTCAAGGTCTCGCCGCGGACCGTGGCGTTCCACAAGTATGGGATGATGGAACATCTGGGGATCAAAACCAGCGCTGAATTAGTGCAGCACGCCGTTCGACTTGGCCTGGTTACCGACAAAGGGTCGGGCGCCCGGCTCGGACGAGGGGTGTGAGACACCTCGGTTTGAAGACCATCAGCGAACGCGACCGTTCCTTGGCTCCGCTCGGGCCGTCGAGAACCTTCGCCTCCCCTGGGGATTGGAGGGCAATCCGTCCTTCCGGCAGCAAACACGGATCGCGGAATTGGCTGCTGGTTTTCCTGCTGCTCACGTTGACTGCAGTGCCGGCCTGGGGGACGCGGCCTCCCATCCAGACCGATCCCGAGTATCTCATCGATACGTGGGAGATCGAAGATGGTCTGCCGGACAATTCCGCGACGGCCCTGGCGCAGACACCTGATGGTTACCTTTGGTTCGGGACCTTCAACGGGCTGGTGCGATTTGACGGCATGAAGTTCGACGTGTTTAACCCGCAGAACACGCCGCAGTTGCCCAGCGGCGGGATCGTCAATCTTCATGTCGACGGGAGAGGCTGGCTCTGGATCAGCACCTTCGCCGGCGTCGTGACGCGCATGGGAAAGCAGTGGCGTGTTTTTGGGCCGGAGCAAGGCTGGACGTATCCGGGTGATTTCATCCGAACCTCAGCCGAGCGGCGCAACGGCGATCTTCTCTTCACCACCTTTCACGGGGGCATCCTGGAGTTTGCCCACGATCGGTTGACGCGTTTGCCGACCCCGCCGGGTCAGACGAACATGGGCTACTTCGGGTGCGTGGATGCGGAAAGCGACCAGTGGTGGGTGGCGCAACACGGCTTCATCGGACGGTGGGATGGGCAGCGGTGGATCCCAATGGTGACCGCGGCCGAGCTGGCCGGCGTTTCCTCGGAAGCAGTGGCCAGCGCGCCGGCCCAAGGTGGCGGGCTGTGGTTGCTGCTCGGCCCGGAACTGCGCCGGTATCGAAACAACGCCGAGCTTTACCGTCTTCAATTAGCCGAGTTGCCCGGCGGCGTTTGGAGCATCTGCGAGGACAGCCGCACCAACGTCTGGGTCTGCACGCATGACCGGGGCGTCTATCGAGTGTCGCCGGATGGATCGATGCGCCGATGGAGCACGACCAACTCGCTGCTCTCCAACGGGACCCGCTTAGCTTTGGAAGATCGGGAGAAGAATGTTTGGGTCGGAACCAGCGGGGGCGGTTTGTTGCGCTACAAGCCCCGGCGCTTCCAAAGTTTCGCGTTCGAGAACAGCCTGGCCGAACGCGCTGTGAATTCGGTGTCCGCACACCCCGATGGCAGCGTCTGGCTCGCCACTTATGGACGTCGCCTTTTTCGGTTGAACGAAACCGGTTTGACCGTAGTGCCTGTGGCGGGATCAAACGGCGGGCCGGCCTACGTGCGGAGTGTGCTGGTCGATCGCGACGCGCGCGTCTGGGCCGGGGCTTACGGCGGGGGCCTGTGGTGTTCCTCCCCGCAGGGGTTTCGACAACTTCCGCACGTGCCGGGCGACAACCTGGTCGCCCTGTTCCAGGATGCCAAAGGACGCATCTGGGCCGGCGACGGCCGAGGAGTGACGGTGATTGATGGAAGCGAATCCAGCGGTTACGGCCCTGAACAAGGGTTGCCGAACGGCGGGGTGCGCTGTTTTGCGCAGGACAAGGCCGGAGGCGCGGTCTGGTTCGCCAATGCCCAGGGCGTTTTTCATTTGGACCACGATCAGCTGGTCGAGGTGCGCGATTCGGCCAACCGGCCCTTGACGGAAGTGAACTGCCTCAAGTTCGACGAGGACGGGACTCTCTGGATGGGGATCATGAACAAGGGATTGCTGCGCCGAAGGAGTGGAGCCCTGGCACAAGTCGATCCGGCCTGCGGACTGCCGGCGGCGGATATCTACGGGATCCTGGAGGATGATGAACACTTTTTCTGGATGTCCTCGAACCGCGGCGTCGTTCGAACGCATCGGAATGATTTGGAATCGGTGGCTGACGGCGTTTCATCCCGTTTACGTTGCCAACTGCTGGACCTGAACGACGGGCTGCCCAGCGTACAATGTGCCAGCGGTGGCCAACCGACTTGCGCCCGCGACGCCAAAGGCCGCTTTTGGTTCGCGACCGTCAGAGGGGTCGCCATGACCGATCCCGCCCGGTTTCGGCTCAACACAGTGCCGCCACCGGTGCGGATTGAGACGGTCCTGTTTAACACGCCCGGCCGCGCAGACAAGCCCTTCCTCCGCCGGGCCAGCATCGGGCAAGCCGGCGACGGCTCAACGGAGGAGTTTTTCCGGCGAGAGGCTCCGTTTGAAAAACCGCTGGTTCTTCCGGCGGGCAGCCAGCACATCGAAATCCAATACACCGCACTCAGTTTTACGGCCCCGGAGAAGGTGCGTTTTCAAGTCATGCTGGAAGGGTATGACTCGGATTGGCACGACGCTGGGGCCCATCGAGCCGTGAACTTCTATGAACTACCACCACGCGAATACTTGTTTCGGATCCGAGCGGCGAACAGCGATGGGATCTGGAACGAGGCTGGGGCCAGCCTGGCCTTCACCGTGGCCCCTTTCTTTTGGCAAACCATGTGGTTCCGTTTGGTTCTGGCTTTGTCGCTGGGGCTCGGAGGCGGCGCGGCCGTCTGGTTCTGGCTGCGGTCCAGGCTTCGTCGCGATGCCGAACGCCTGCAGGACGCCCAGGAAATTCGGCAATTGGCCGGACGCCTGATCAACGCCCAGGAAGCCGAGCGTGCGCGCCTGGCCCGCGAACTTCACGACGACTTCAGTCAGCGCCTGGCCCTGCTGTCCGTGCAACTGGAAATGTTCGGTCAACGTCCCCCCCCCGAGCCAAAAGAAACAGCCACGCGGATGCAGGAACTGTCGGCCCGCGTGAAGGACATCTCCGCGGAGGTCCATCGCATGTCTCACGAACTGCACCCGGCGAAGCTGGAGCAACTGGGCCTGGTGGCAGCGGCCCGAAGCTTCTGCAAGGAAATGGCGGCGACACACCAATTGGATGTGTCCTTCGATCACCGGAATGTGCCATCCCGAGTGCCGGCCGAAACGGCGCTTTGTCTGTATCGCGTTCTTCAGGAAGCACTACAAAACGTCGTCAAGCATAGTCAGGCCATCAGCGCTCGGGTGACTTTGACGGGTGACACGGCGGAACTGCACCTGACCATCGTGGATGACGGGGAGGGTTGTCGCACGTTGGCCGAGGCGGGCCAGCGCTCGGCCGGACTGGGCCTGGCCAGCATGCAAGAACGCGTCCAACTCGTGAACGGCCGTTTGACCTTTCGATCCAGTCCGGGCGAAGGCACGCGAGTGCAAGCCAGCGTGCCGGCCGGGTCAGGCTAGCGAAGCCACAAACCCATGCAACCCGAAAGCCCTTCGGGTTGCACCACCCTGTCACTTCTGCCAGTGCCGGTCCGCGGCGTTGTGGTTAACATTTACCTGAAGCAACTTTTGAACACGCCTTCGAAAACCGCACGCATCGTGCTGGTGGATGACCATCCCGAAGTCCTCCGGCAGACGCGGGAGCTACTCGAGCCCCAATTCGAGGTTGTGCAGACACTTGCCAATGGCTCGCAGGTGGAGGCGGCGGTGGCGCGGACCCGGCCTGATCTTCTGCTCCTGGACATCACGTTGCCGCTCGTCAATGGGATCGAAATCGCGACGCGACTGGTCCGCGCCGGCATCGCGCCACGCATTGTGTTTCTTACTGTTCATGAAGACGTCGATTACGCGCGGGCGGCCATGGCAGCGGGGGCGCACGGTTATGTAGTCAAGTCGCGGCTCGCCTCCGATTTAATTCCGGCGTTGCACGCGGCGTTGCTTGGGCAGAAGTTCGTGTCCCCGGTTCCAGCGTTGTCTCAGGCCGGCGGCGATCTGCCTGGCCCCAGCCCCTAATGTGGAAACGAAAATGATCGCCACCCTCGATGAATCCACCGGCCCCAGCTGAACCCGAGCATCGATCTGGCTGCCGGGGACGCCGCGTTGTCGTCATCGTTGGCCGCCTTGCTCTGGGCCTGGTTTTGGTGCTGCCCACGCTCTGGGCGACCGCCGCGTTGTACTTCGACGTGCGCGTGGCCTGGTTGCGCACACCGCTGGCCGTGATGTACCTCGCCGGGTTGCTCGCGGTCTGGATTCTGGTCAAGAACCGCCGGGTGGCCATCGCCGTCACCATCGGTGGTTTCGTGCTGGTGGTGGCCTGGTGGCTAAGATTGCAGCCGTCCAACAATCGCGACTGGCAGCCGGATGTCGCGGTGCTGCCTTACGCGGATATCGATGGCAATAAGATCGTCCTCCATAACATCCGCGATTGCGAGTACCGGGCCGAAACCGATTTCGAGGTGCGGCACTACGACAAGACCCTCGACTTGGAGCGGCTCCGCACCGTGGATCTCTACATGGTTTATTGGGGATCGCCCCACATGGCGCACACCATGGTCAGCTTCGGGTTTGAGGGCGGCGATTACATTTGTTTTTCGATCGAAACCCGCAAGGAAAAGGGGGAAGGCTACTCGGCCATCCGCGGATTGTTCCGGCAGTTTGAACTGATCTACGTTCTGGCCGACGAACGGGACGTGGTGCGTTTGCGGACCAATTACAGGAAGGGAGAGGATGTTTACCTTTTCCGGCTGCTCGGCGCGCCCGCAAAGGCCCGGACGTTTTTACTCGATTATGTGCGGCGTATGAACAGCCTGCACGAGCATCCTGAGTGGTACAGCGCCTTGACCGATAACTGCACCACGGCCATCCGCGTCCAGCGCGCTCAAGCCGATCGGGCGCCCTGGGACTGGCGGATGCTGGTCAACGGCCACGGCGATACATTGCTCTTTGAACGCGGTTCAATCGTCACCAACATGCCGCTGGCCGAAGTGAAGGAACGGGGGCATATCAACGGCCGCGCACGGGAGGCAGGCCATACTCCCGACTTCTCCCGCCTGATCCGCCAAGGCGTCCCGGGCACGGGCTTATGAGTCCCACGGTGACAGAGCCCTAGAGCGCGAGAGAAAGCATGGTAAACAAGGACGCTCGCGGCCGGCCGGCTGAGATTTAAACCTGGAACCTGGAACCTGGAACCTGGAACCTGGAACCTCTTTATTGTCTGTTGTTGTTTGAATGCGGCCATCCCGATCGGGTAACATGGCGCCCATGCGCAAAACCGTGATCGATGCCTCCTCGGATAGCATCCATCCTGAGCGGTGCCGCATTGCCCGATGACGAACATCAACCTTTTTAAATGAACGTGAAGACCAACGCTGAGAGTTCAGACGCCAAACCGCTCGCCGGTCTGGACATTCGCGCCTTGCTTAAACAGCACGAAGGCCGCAACTACGAACTACATGCGCAGCACGTCAACCCCGCCAACGTCCGAACCCTGAAGACAATCGGCTTCGACCGCTGTTACGTCCGCGCCGAAGGCCCCTATCTCTGGGATGTCGAGGGAACCAAATATCTTGATTTGTTGTCCGGCTACGGCGTCTTCAGCCTGGGCCGCAATCATCCGGATGTTCGGCGGGTTCTGATGGATTTTCTCCAGGCCGATTACCCGAGCCTGGTCAAGATGGAAGCGCCATTGCTCTGCGGGCTCCTGGCCGAGGAGCTAAAAAAACGCATGCCGAACCAGTTGGACATGGTGTTTTTTGCCAACTCCGGCGCGGAAGGTGTCGAGACGGCGATCAAGTACGCCCGTTGCGCCACCCGCAAACCCGCCATCATCCATTGCAAAAAGGCCTTTCACGGGCTCACCTATGGTTCCCTCTCGCTCAATGGCGACGAAAGTTTTCGTGAAGGCTTCGAACCATTTCTGACGGACTGCCGGATCATCCCGTTCGATGATTTGGCGGCCCTGGAAAAGGAACTGAGCCGCCGGGACGTGGCCGCCTTTGTCGTGGAACCTGTCCAAGGCAAAGGCGTCAACCTTCCGGCCCCCGGTTATTTGCGCGAGGCGGCGGCACTTTGCCGCAAGTACGGCGCGCTGTTCGTAGCGGACGAGGTTCAATCGGGGATGGGACGGACCGGCCGTTTTCTCGCGGTGGAACACGATGGCGACGTGGATCCGGACATCGTGGTGTTATCCAAGGCGCTTTCGGGCGGTTACGTGCCGGTGGCCGCCGTGTTATGCCGGAAATGGATCCACGAGAAGGTCTTTTCCAGCATGCAACGTTCGGTGGTGCACTCATCGACCTTCAGTCAGGGCAGCTTTGCCATGGCGGCGGGTTTGGCCGCGTTGGATGTCATCGACCGCTATGATTTGATCAACCGGGCCCGAGAGCTGGGCCAGCGCATCGGGGAAGGCTTGCGCGCCTTGCTGCCGCGCTTTGAATTGCTCAAGGAAATCCGTTGGCGCGGTTTGATGGTGGGAATCGAGTTCGGCCCCCCGCGTTCGCTGGGGCTGAAAGCCGCCTGGGCCCTCATGCACAAACTGGACAAGAGCCTCTTTCCGCAAGCGGCCATCATCCCGTTGCTGGACAAACATCACATCATTACGCAGGTGGCGGGCCATCATGTGGACATTATCAAGCTGCTGCCGCCCTTGATCATCAGCGAAGCCGATGTGAAGTGGTTCCTCGACGCGTTCGAGGATGTCATGATCCAAATGCACAAGTTCCCCGGACCGGCCTGGGAGGTCATTGCCGACATAGGCCGGATGGCCATCACGACGCGTTCACGCAGCGGCGTTGTTCAGAACGCAGAGGCCTGAGCGCCCCATGTATTTCAATCACCGGCTTTTCCTCAAAGCTCATTACCTGGCCCTGTTCCGGATGCCTTTCCGGCTCAAACGCTGGGCCTATGTGCTGTTCTTCAGCGGGCTCTTTCTGCTTTTCCTGGTCGTGATTGTCGTCGGACGGGCCTTGGACCATCTGTTCTTCCCCCGGTTCCGGCGGCAACCCGTCACCAAACCCGTCTTTATTATCGCCCCGCCCCGCAGCGGCACGACTTTGTTGCAGAATCTGCTGAGCCTGGACGAGCGGTTCGTTCATCTGAAGCTGTATCAAACGATTTTTCCCGCGGTCTGTTATCAGCGCTTGATCGACGCGCTGGTCTGGATGGACGTCACCCTGGGCCGGCCGGTGCAGCGGGTGTTGGGCTGGTGTGAAAAGAAATGGTTTGGCGGCTGGGACGATCTCCACAAGATGCGCCTCAACCAACCCGAAGAGGACGACGCGCTCTTTCTGTACGCCTTTGAATCGGAAGCCATCTTTTTGCTCTTCCCGTTCGTCGATGAACTCTGGCAGGCCGGCTTCCCGGATGCCTTGCCGCCGCCGGAACGGCGCAAGCTCATGCACTATTATCGCAGTTGTCTGCAACGCCATCTTTATGCCAATGGCCCGGATAAAACGCTCCTCTCTAAGGCCACCCAGTCCTCCGGCACACTCGAATCGCTCCTCGAAGAATTCCCGGAAGCGACTTTCATCACCATCGTGCGTCATCCTTATCGTTCCGTGGCGTCTCATGTGAGCCTCTTTGTGCCGGTCTGGCAGAAACATTCGCCGGACATCACCCGCGACGGTCCGGTTTCCCGCGCGTACGCGAAACTCGCCGTCGAGTGGTACAAGCACTTGTTTGCTTTCCGCCGGCAAGCCAGCCCGAAGAATTATTACTGCGTTGATTACCGCGACTTGGTGCGCGCCCCGGGAGAGACCGTCCAAAAGCTCTATGCCCATTTCGGCTGGCCGGTCTCCGGGCGATTAGGAGAACAGTTCGCCGCGGCCACCCAGCAGCAGGCGGAGTTCAAAAGCAAACACGAATATACCTTAAGAGAATTTGGCCTCTCCGAAGCCTGGATTCAGGAGGAACTGGGCGAAGTGATGGACGCTTACGGTCTCGAACGCTGAGAGGGGCGGTGGGCGGTTGCTGGTTTCCTGGAGTCCTTGACTGTTAACACGCAGCTTCGCAACCGCACGCCCTCCGATCCGGATTCCAACCCGGCCTCATGTTCACACTTTGAGAAGTGTGAAGTGCGCGATCCGGGCATCTGGGGTCGCATCTAGATCCGACCCCATGCCGTCCGTATGACTCCGACCCGCCGACTTGTGGCCTAGTTCCTTGGCGCCAAGGGGAGTGGGCAAGGGAATTTGGGGCAAGGGAATTCCTGAGTCGGCGTCTTGTCGGCATTGTCCCAGCTCCTATCGACAAAAGGACGCGCCAGAATGTCCAACTCAGAGCCACGCCGACGGCGTGGCAGGAGATCAGCGAAGGGCAAGCCCGCCAGGCGGGCGCCGCCCTGGTAACAAGAGCCCAAGCAGAAGCCGCGCCCCATCCGGGGCGCCAGGAACGTGGACACGCCATCCCCGTTTGAATCCCAAGGGCCAGTCCGCGCTGAGGATGCCGTAGTCGCACTCCGCTCGCCGCAACTGCGCGCGATGCAAAACCCCGATCCCCAACGACGACTGCGCCTGCACGGCCCCGCGCGCCGGCGTATTCTCCGTGAAGTTCTCGAGCAGTTCTGGCAGATTGCTCAATCTATGCCCGAAAGGAATCGCCATATCTTCGGCCTTTGGCAGGCAAAAAAGAACTTCCGGATTTGTGCTTGGGCGGCCCACGGGGCAGACCGTTTCCAAGCAGTTGGTGATCCATTCGTGCTGAAGTGAACTTTGTTTTATGAAAGCATTAACCTCGATTCTGGTATTGGCCGGTTTGATGCACGGCGTGACAGTCGCAAGCGCAGCCACGTTCCACAATCTCGACTTTGAATCTGCCGTAGAACCCCTGGGTCCGTTCTTTGCCCCCATTGCCAAAGCGATGCCCGGGTGGCATGCGTACATTGGCGGAGCGGAGCTGACGGAGGTTCTGTTTGACTCCGCGACCGGTGGCGCACCTTTCGTGGGCCTCTATTCGCCCGCAGTGGGCGTAATCCAAGGCAATTACACTGCAGTCCTCGGCCCCAGCGCGATGACGAGCGTGAGCTTGTCCCAAACAGGCGTTGTGCCCGGCGATACGGAGTCCCTTAGATTCCTTGTCCAAGTGTCTTCTGGGCCGCGGTCAATGTCGTTGGATAACCTTTTTGGCGTGTTTGTGAATGACCAACGGTTGCCTTTGGTTCCCTTGCGGAACGAGACTGCGGGTTCCGTGTTCGGTGCCGACCTGTCCAGCTTTGCAGGCACCGATGTGACTTTGAAGTTCTCTTGTTTTGCCGTTGGGCAACCGAACGGGGCGCTGCTCGATTCCATCAGCTTTTCCTCTGAGCCAATTCCGGAACCGAGCATTTTGGCTCTCATGGGCTTGAGTGGTGCGCTGCTCTGCCACCGGTTGTGGCCCAAGAAGAAGATCAAATCGGAAATCGCATTTCGTAAGGCGAATGTCGACGTAAGCTTATCGGCGTGCGAATGGCCAGCAGTCTTGCGGCCCGATCGGATGTTGGGAGCGCGCGTTGAAAGGCAGGGTGCCGCGAAAGGTTGGCAGAACGGGGATTACTTGATCGGTATTTCCGGCACGCACTTGGCCAAGTTAACGGGTTCAGAACTTACTCCACGAGAAGTTTGGCATTTGCGCCCGGGGCGCGTGCGCCACAGACCGTTTCCAGGTAGTCACAGATCCTCTGCTTGTGAGGTAGTGCAAGTTTCAACCGCGACCCTGTTATGAGAATGCTCGGGCAACTGCTGTTCGGTTTCTTACTTTCGATCGTATTGAATTCAGAAGGAGCCTACGCACAGGGTTCTTTTCAGAACCTTGGTTTTGAGTCCGCGACCGCGGTACAGATTCCAGATGATCCTTTCCGACGGATTAACTTCACGCGAGCCTTCCCTGGCTGGATGGGATTTGTCGGTGACCATCAGGAAGCCGCAGCGGGTGATAATGGTACCTTCATTTGTTGCTCACTGGTTAGCCTTTGGGGAGGACCGAGCAACCCATCGCTAGCACTGTCAGGAGCTTTCAGTGTCGCGCTTCATGGAGCACTCGGCGATAATGGACAACCGGCAAATACGGCAATCGCTCAGACGGGCTTGGTTCCCCTTACGGCGCAATCTTTGCTTTTCAGGGCACGAGGGGTGGGACCGTGGTCTGTAAGTCTCGCGGGTCAAACCTTGCCACTCGTTGCGCTCTCCAGCAGCGCAAATTACACCGTATTTGGCGCCGATATTAGCGCCTGGGCCGGTCAAGCATCAGAGCTCAAATTCACCGCCATCGCTTTGCAGCAGCAGTCCAGCTTTGTTGTATTGGATGCCATCGAGTTCTCCGCTGAACCAATTCCCGAGCCAAGCGTCGTCACCCTAATCGCCACCGCAGCGCTGGTGGGCTTGCGCCACTTGCGAAGGAGGGCACGAGAGGCTTCCAACAAAGCAGAACAAGAATTCTCTGCTTTGGCAAACGTGCGCAACGTCTGATCCGTTTGTTCTGAAGTGAACATACTTTATGAAGGCATTAACCTCGATTCTGGTATTAGCCGGTTTGATGCACGATGCACGGCGTGACGGTCGCAAGCGCCGCCACGTTCCAGAATCTCGACTTTGAATCTGCCGTAGAATCCTTGGGCCCGTTCTTTGCCCCCATTGCCAAGGCGATGCCTGGGCGGCATGCGTACTTTGGCGGACTGGAGCAAACGGAAGTCCAGTTTGACTCTATAAGTCTTGGGGCGCCTTTCGTGGGCCTCTACTGTCACCGGTTGTGGCCCAAGAAGAAGAGCAAAGGCCTATGAGCGGAAGCTACCTTTACGGGCGCGCCCAAGCGCTGCCGACTTGGATGTAAACGGCCGGATTGTCCGGGCCAAAGGCCACGTCGACGCCCATGTGAATCCCATACCGGCGCGCCAACTCATAACGAAAGCCGGCGCCACCGGTCACCACGGCCTTGCTGCGATCCAACCGCTCGAAATCATTCCAGACCGCTCCGCCGCCGGTAAAACCCACCACACTGAAGCGTCTCCAAAATTGCCAGCGAACTTCCGCCTCGACTTGCGCCATCTCCTCGCCTTGGTCCCGCATGATCGGCACACCCCGCAGGCTGATGAACGGCCGCAGATAAAATGGCGCGTCGCCGAAGGTGGCCGCGCCTTCCGCGCGAATGCCAAGGGTCAGTTTCGGGTGGATGGGAAAGAACTGCATCGCGATCAGACGCGGCCGCTGAAAACCATCGTCGCTGCCGAGCGCCTCGCTGAACAGGCCCGCCGTCGCCTCCACATAGCTGCCCCGGTTGGGTGTGAAGATGTTGTCACGCGAATCGTAGGTCAGCGAGGGCGTCAAGCCGCCGACCTTCGACTCACGTCGGAAGTCAGGCCGCCCCGGCGTGCCTGGCGGCGCATCGAAGGAAACTTGGGTCGACGCATACGCATAACTCAATCCCATCCAGAAACGCGATGCTCCCAGACGATACTTTCCCTGCAGCATCCCGCCCTTGGGCTCGAGATTGTAATGTAAGGGATGATTCTCCAGCCGGGGATCATCGCCGATCCCAAAATAGTCGAGGTTCACCGAGGCGTAGACAATCCCCGCCACGGTTTGAAGCCGGTCCTCGAGCCAATAACGAACATCGCCGGCCACCGCGCCCCAGGAGCCGTTCTCCGTGCCCATGCCACCGACGAAGGTCACGCTGGGCCGATCAAAGCCCGGGCGCACTTCGCCCAGTGGTTTGCTGAGGAACGCCAGGGCGCCGGCCGCACCGTACCCCACCGCCGGCTCGGTGATCGGCATCGCCACCGGGAGAAATCCATACTTTTCGTCCAGGAAGCCGCTGACATCGAGCCAACCGTCCTCGGCCGAACGGAATTTCGACGGGGCGTTGGTTAAAGCCGGTGAGTTGGTGGCCGCCACTTGCGCCCGAGCCCCCTGGCCGACTGTCAACCCGATTAAGATGATATAAACAATCCGGTTGATTCTAGCCTCCCAACGCCATGGTCAGAGCCACGAGAATGCTCCCGAGCACAACCATCGAAATCCCAAAACCCCAGGGGGAACGGCCGACGCATTTGCCATAAGCAAGCCCAGTCACAAACAACATCAAGACGGCAACGGCATTCGAAACCCGCATCGCGGTCGCGGTCTGATGCAAGAAGATAAACGGCAACGCGACCGGTAAGGTCGAGACAAACACCAGCAGAAACACACCCAACGCTCCCAGCCAGTCCGACCTGCCCAGATGCGCTCGGGCCGGCGGCTCCGGCAATTGTTGGAGCCGTTGTCGCATCGTTTCCAGCTCGGCCGGCTGAAGAATGGACGCCACCAGCGCCGGGAGTGCTTTGGCGATCAATCGATGGGCCTTCTCGGGGTCGGTCGCTTGCCGCACGGCCCGATACGTCATGAGACTGCGGCCCTTCTCCGCCAGGCAACCCATCAGGTAGAGCACGCCATCGATGATCCCCCAGGCCAGGTTGCAGCCCAGCGCGCCAATCAACATCGTGCGCACATCCTCGCGGCCTGCCTCCGCCACGCTCAGCGATCCGGTGAAAGTCAGCACCATGATCAAACCGAAGAGCACTTCGGAAACACGCTCCACGGGCTCGAGCACGCGTTTGGTGGATTTTTCGTGGGCGCTATTGGACATATCGCGTCGCGGTTGAGTTTGGAGTCTTGTTTCACACCGCCAGCACTTACAGTTCCCGGGGCGGTAACAGGTAAAGGGTCATGGCAAAAATCAGGTAAACCATCAGGACCAGCACACCCACAAACCACGCCGAGCGCCCACTGTTGGTGACCAGAGAAGCCGTGAGCGCGGCGATCAGCATCATCACCACGGCGCCCGGCCAGAATTGCAAACTCATCGGCTTCGGGCCAATCCCGTAACTGAGCAGCACCAGGACAGGCGCCACGAACAGAGCAATCTGCACCGCGCTCCCCAGCGACACGCCGACGCTCAAATCCAGCCGGTTCTTGCAGGCGGCGGAAAACGCCGTGGCCATCTCGGCCGCGGCCCCCACCAGCGCCACGACAATGAAGCCCACGAACGCCGGCGTCATCCCCAGGTCGACGGCGGCGCCTTGCACCGACTCGACGAACACTTCACTGACCAAGGCCACCAGCAGCGTCACGACGGCCAGCGTCACCAACGCCAGACTCAAAGGCCAAGGGGCTTCGTCGCTTTCGCTATGTTCCTTGCTGGCAAAAACCTCGCGATGCGTCTTGAGCGTAAAGAGCAGGCCAAATCCGTACGCGATGATCAACAACACCGACAGCCCCAAACTCAACTCCTGCGCAAAGGCCGCTGACGGACTCGCGTCCGCTTTGCTGACCGCGGACGGAATTAACAGAGCCACGGTGGCCAGAAAAAGCAGACCGGCCTGGACCCGCGCATTGACCCGGTTGAATTCCTGGACGTGATGCTTGAGCCCACCCAGAAGAAACGACATGCCCAACATGAAGAGCGTGTTGGTGACGATGGCACCTGCGATGGAGGCTTTGACCAGCGTGTGTTGCCCGGCCCGCAACGCCGCCAAGGCAATGACAAGCTCGGTCAGATTCCCGAGCGTGGCATTGAGCAGGCCGCCAATGGCGTCGCCCGTTTTGGCGGCGACCGACTCCGTGGCGTGACTAAGCAACGCCGCCAGCGGCACGATGGCCAACACCGAAACCAGGAAGAGCATCGTGTGCGCTTCCGGCTTGAGCTTCTGGCCGATGAATACGCCAGGAACAAACATGAGTAACACGAGTAACGGATTTCGCCGCAGGCTGGTTAGTAGGCGATTCATAAGGACCTAAACTTTCAACGTGTTCCGCACTCCGCATTCCGCACTCCGCATTAGAATGAGCCTCCTTACGTCGGCTGCTACGAGAGGTTGGTCGCTCATCGTCGTCGAAGGGCCCCGCGCGCAGGGCGACTCCGCCCGTAGCCGGAACGCCAATTATCCGCGCGATATTGCGCCAGCGACCTTGCGTAATATTCGCGTTCCAGCGCGGCGACATCCTGCGCCCGGGCTTCGAAGCCGCTGTTCGGCACGCGCGGGCCCAACCCTTGACCTCGTCCAGGCGCCGCGTTAGGTCCCCCGACGCTGACCGGGCGATAAACGTTGCCTCCCGCACCGGCCCCCGCACCGCGAGTGGACGAGACTTGTCCGCGTTCGATCGATCCCTTCAACGGAGCCACGAAGTTCCAACCGCCGCCCGCCTGGCGCCGATACCAGCCGTCATTCTGGCGCCGATAAACGTTGCCATCGGGTGACGCATATAAATCGCGTCCGCCCCCGGGCGCCTGCCGGACCGTGCTCAGCAGCTGGGCGCCGCGAGGAACCTCGCCGGGCCGCACCGCGGTCTGCGGGCGCGAATAGGGATTGAGGGCGACCGTGCTGGGCGGCGGGGTCAGGGCGGCCGGCCGGGTGGCGCCGCGAAATCTTCCGTATAAGGCCGGGTAACCATTGAATCCGGTTGCGGTGGGTGAGCGACCGGCCGCGTTGGCCGGACGATCGTAATGAACGACCCCGTTGCGGCCCTGCCAGCGGTCATAAACATTTTCGATCAGGGCGGAACGCAGACTGCCCGGTCGATCCCACCAATCGCGCCAGACCCACCACTGATACCAGGGCACATAGGTGTAATAGTAGCCCCACGACCAACCCCAGCCGTAATAATCGTCCCCGTACCAAGGTTCGTAATCCCAGCCGGTGCCGTACACGACTGTGCCGTCATCTTCATAGGCACCGAGGTAGCCCGGGGTGTAGCCCACTTCCACTTCGTCGTCGTTGGATTGATAAACGCTGGCAAAGGTGGCGTAGTAGACCGGCGAGTTCGGCGGAATTGCGTAGATCTCCTCGGGCACTTCTGTCGCCACCTGCCACGGACCAACTGGGGCCGAGGCGACAAACCACACCCCATTGTCGAGCGCATAGTAGTTGGTGCCGCTATGGATGACTGGCAATTGGGCGTTGATGGCGTAACTCATAGCCGTGCCTTCGATGGGTTTGAATTTCGGCTCGCCATCGTAAGTGAGCTGAATGGTCGCGTCGCGGCGGCTCACCGTGGCCGTGGTCGGCACAGCATTCGCCAGCACCGCGAGTTCCGCCTGCGTCGTGTCCGGCACCGAAGCCAGCACCACTCCCTGCGCCGTGCCGGGAGGAATCCGCGCGAAATCAGAAGGCAATTCCCGGGGCGGCACGTGAGTCCACGGGCCAGTGAGCGACTTGGCTTTGAACCACCGGCCCGAGAGCAACAAATAAACTTCACGGCTGGTCGTGTGGAAAAACAGCAGGCTGTCCGTGTCGGCCGCGTATTGCAGCGCGGTCCCGCGGACGGATCGGAAATCCGGCAGGCCGCTCGTCATCAACAGCTCGGCCGGCCGTGTGCGCACGATGATTCGAGGCAGCGGATCGCGCCCGACCGCGGAATTGCCGGCCGGGGAAGATGACGCGAGCGCCCCCACTTCGGCCGGTGGTGTTTGGGTCAAAGACCAAGGGCCATCCAGCGAACCCGCGGCAAACCAAAGGCCGTCACCCGCCAGATAAAACTTCGCGCTCGCCCGATCGCGAACCAACAAGGCCGGCGTGTTGATCACGCGTTCCAGGTTGCCGCCCGGCACGGGGCGCAGGACCGGCTCGCCATCGATGATGATCAGCACGGCGCGGTTGGTGACCCAGATGATCTCTGGCGGCGTGTGCTGCAGCCCGCCGGAACCCTGGCGCGCAGCAGCCTTCGCGAATCCCAAGGCCGTGATCAGGTAATCCAGCGATACGGTGCGCGCGCCCGAGGGCAGAACCTCGCGCACGATGGCAAGCGCATTACTCCCGCTGTCGGGCGTTTCCGGGAAACGCGCTTTGGTTATTTCCATCCGATCGAGCATCACCATTCGACTGGAATGATCCACCCTGCCGTGGGCGGCAATCCAAATGACGCCAAGCAATTCTTTTTTCGCCCCGGCCGGCTTGACCTCGACCGCGGCGCGCGCCGTGAACGAGTTGCTGGTCCAGGTTTCCACTTGGGGCAGGTGCAGCGTCACGGTGTGACCGTTGGTGCTGCGAACGCGTGGCCAAGGCGACTCCTCGTCCAGCGGGGTCTGCGCGATGAGTACTCCCGCACGGCCGATCAGGGCAAGCAGACCGCAGCCAAGCCACACGCCGCTGCACAAGGGTTGGCCCAAAATGTTCATCGGAGGTTCTTGGCGGTCCAACATTCAACATTCAACTTCCCACATTGAACGTTGAACGTTTCTTCGGTGCGATTCATGGGAGAAGGCGTGATGGCGGGGACACAGAACCTTGTATAAGCCAATCCAGGCCGCTGGCTACAAAAAACTGCGGCAGCGTCAGAGGTAACCGCCACGATCTTTGCTTTGTCTATTCCGCGGAACAGCGAAGGCAATCAGTAGGTAACAAAACAACGTTTGCAAAGGAATGCATCAGTGGCAAAACCGACAAATCGCCGCGCAACGAATTCTGGTACGTCAACGACGACGGCCAGGTCGTGGCCGCGCGCTGGGGAGATTGGAAAGTGGTGCTTCTGGAAAATCGCGGGGAAGCTTTTGGCGTCTGGCGCGAGCCGTTCACCGAATTACGCGTGCCATTGTTGTTCAACCTGCGCCGCGATCCGTTTGAAAAATCCCAGCACAACTCCAATAGCTACAACGATTGGTTCCTGGACCGCCCGTTCGTGATCGTGCCAATTCAAGCGTTGGCGGCGCAATTCCTGCAGACGATGAAAGATTATCCGCCCAGCCAGACACCCGGCTCCTTTAATCTCAGCAAAACAGAAGAGGCCCTGCGAAACGCTCACTGAGGTCACCCGATGGGGCTTTCCTGGATCCAGCAAATCACTAATCCTATGGGATTTGGCTACGGCTCTGCCGCGCTTTGATCTTTGTGATCTTTGTGATCTTTGTGGCCAAATGTTTTCGGGGGTTTATGACAGAGAGGGTTAACCACAAAGAACGCAAAGATCACATAGAAGGGGATGCTTTCCTTGCCGGTCATTGGCCTACGTTCTTTTGTGGTCTTTGGACCACTGTAGGAAGAAATCTTTCATTCACGCGAGGATTTTCAGGTGTCGGTTTCTTCGGGCGTAAAAGCGTCACCTCTGTTCTCTGTGCTCTCTGTGGTGACCCTCACTGCACGCCCCCCGGCTGCTGACGACAAAAAACTGCCCGGAAAGTTTTGCAATGTCCCTGGAGAATCCGCGTAAAGAGCCAGTGACGACAACCCGTCCCCATCTGCGTCCATCAGCGCTCATCTGGGGCCCCTCCCCGTCCATCTGCGGGCGCGATCAGAATTGGTGCCCCAACTCCATATAAAACAGGGTGCCCTCACTGGAGCGGGCGTAGTCGAAGCTAATGATCGTGGAAAGATTCCAGGCCAGACGGAACCCGATGCCTCCAGCAAATTTCCAGTCCTTGAAGGTCGAGCGGTCCACGGAATTGAACACGCGCCCGGTATCCACAAACGGCACGAGCATGAAGCGCAGATGCTGCTTCCAAAGCATGGTTTCCGCAAAGCTCCAGCGTAACTCGCCGTTGCCGTAGGCGGCGGCGTCCCCGACAAACCGGTCGGTGACAAACCCGCGCAAGGTCGCGAACCCACCCAGACCGTTGGCGTCGCCATCGGTGAAGGGAATCGTCGAGTCGGAATAGAACGGGATGTGGCCAAATTGCATGACGTAGGCGAATCGTCCGGCCAGGATGAGCCGGCCGACATTGCCCAGGAGATTATGATAGCCGCGCGCACTCATGGTAAGCTGCTGGTAATTGAACTCCGAACCAAGCGCCTCGCTGGAGATCCGACCCACTGCCTGCAGCATCACGCCCGACGCGGGATCCGGCTCGAAATCCCGCGTATCGAAGGTCAGGCCCACTTTCAGCGCGTTGTCCCACCCGCCGTGATACCCAATCACCTGGCCAGCCTGATTGTCCTCGAACAGTCGGGTGGGCTGCATGACGGCTCCGTCGATGTGGTCGCCGGTGTAATCGACCACATCCACGTGGGTGAACTGCAAACCTAACTGCGGCCGCAGCCAACCTCCCCAAACATCCCGTTCCACCGTCACGACTCCACCGGCCTGCGTTTTCCGATAATCATTGTAGCGGGCCCAAGTCTGACCGCCCACCTTCCGTTCCAGGGCTTTGGTGTAATCGTCGAACTTATCGTATTCCAAGGTTGACCCCGGATAGGTTAGCGGCCCGAGCGTCGATTCACCCGTGCCAAAATAATTCTGGAACTCGTTGCGCGCGAAAATGCCGGCGGCGCGGACGCGCCATGGAGAATCGGCCACATAGGGTTGATCGTAACCAATGAGGGCCTTGCTGGAACCGCCCGTGCTGCCGGAGGCCGCCGCCACCACCCGCTGTCGGTACGGCGTATAACGGAAGAAGGGGCTGTCGGCCGGTCCGTTGTCAAACCATTGCAGCGCCGCCCCATAATTGAAACCGCTCTCCGGATCCCAACCGATGGCCGGGAAACCCGTGACATAACGATCCGTCCGTTTGTCTTTCAACAGCTGGTCCGGGAGCGGAGATTTGTTGCCTAGGAAATCAGGCGGCGGCAGAACCGGCGGAAGGTTGGTGGCGTCGGCGCCGTGCGCAAGGGAAAGCGCCGGCGACGCGTAGAGCACGGCGCCAAGCACAAGCCAACCAAGACATGGGCCATGCGGATTCACTGTCTCCTGGTTGCTGGGTCCTAGTTGCTAGTTCCTAGACCCTAGTCGGGTTCCTCGTTTCCCGCCTTCGCCCTGCGGGCCAAGCCGCGTTTCCGCTTTCCGCTTTCCGCTTTCCGCTTTCCGCTTTCCGCTTTCCGCTTTTCCCCTACCGCTTTTCCCCTACCTGTTTTCCTCATGGGAACGTTGGCGCGCCGCCAAGTAACGGTCCAGCTCGGCCACGTTCCGAAAAACGGCCACGCCGGGCAGGGATTTCATGATCTCGAACACCTCCTGGATTTGCGGCTGCATATTGACGAAGGAGGCCTGGCCACCGCGTTCCTTGAGGGTCTTGCGCGTGGTCGAGAATACCCGCAGCCCGGCGCTGCTGATGAACTTCAAGTTTGCCAGGTCAAAAACCACTTCCTTGACCGGCCCGCCCAGCGCCGGCGCGAGCTGGCGTTCGAGTTCAGGAGCGGTAGCCGTGTCGAGGCTGCCGGTCAGTTGCACGGTGATGACGCCCGCGTTGGGGGCGACGTTCTTTTGGATCTGAATTTCCAGTGGCATATCAGTGATCAGTTTTGGGCATTGTTATTCTCAGTTCGCGGATGAAAGTCAATTGCCTGTCATCGTCCCGCCCAGCCGCTTGCTGAGGCGCAGGATGTTCTGCCCGGCCTCCCGCTGGTAACGGGCCTCATCGGTGTAACGGCGCACGAGTTGGATCCCCCAGCCGCCGGGAGAATCCTCGTCGCTCGCATCCTTCTCCACCGCCTTGGTTGGGTCAAACTCCGGACCGCGATCGCGCAGCTCAATCACGATTTCGCCGGCCGTCCGCTCGACGGTCACGCGGAAGGTCTGGTTCGCATCGCGTTGGAGGGCATGATTGATCACGTTGCTGCCGCACTCCTCCAACGCCAGCGTCAGGCCGAACGTCACAGACTTGGGGAGTTGCTCCGCCTGGCAGAAATCTTCCAGCGCGTCCACGGCGCGCATGACCTCCTCGGGCGTAGCCTGCAATTCCAGGGTCAGCATGCGCGCTCCATTTCCACAAGCTTGAGGGCCTGGGTTCCGTTGACTTTCAACGTCAGGATCGCGATGTCGTCAGACTGGGGCGCGCCGCCGGCAAAAGCGCGGACACGCCCGAGCAATCCGGCGGTCAGAGCGGGAGCCGATTGACCGGCCAGCACGCCCGCGTCCGCCAGCAGTCGTTCATTGCCGTAACAATCCTCTTGTCCGTTGAACGCCTCGCTCACGCCGTCCGAATAAAGAATCAACCCCGCGCCGTCGCGCAAGGTTAGTTCCGTGCGTGCGAACTGCAGGCCAGGCTCGAAGCCAAGCGCGGTGCCAAGATCCTTCACCGCCCAGCGCGGCGCCTGACCGGGGGAAAGCAGAATGGGACGGCAATGACCGGCATTGGCCAGGGTGAGGCGTCCGGACCGGGGTTCAAACACGGCGCACAAAAAGGTGACAAACATCCCCGACGGATTATCGGCGGACAGTTCGTCGTTGAGCCGGCCGAGAATGCGTTCCGGTTCGGTAATGTCCCGCGCCAGCAACCGCGCCAAACTGATCGCCCGCACCATAAACATGGAGGCAGGGATGCCTTTGCCGGAAACGTCGCCCAGAAAAATAACCAACCGGTCCGGAGCGGCGGCGCACACGCCATAAAGATCGCCGCCCACTTCCCGTGCCGGTTCGAGCACGGCACCAAAACTGACTCCGTAGGCTTCTTCCACGGCGGCGAAGTCGTGGGGCAGCATGCCCATTTGGATTTCGCGGGCCACGCGCAGCTCGCTGGCCATCTGTTCTTTGACCGCGTCGCTGTAGGCCTTGGCTTTGAGGAGCGAGCGCACCCGCGCTTTCACCTCGAGCATCTCGAATGGTTTGGTCAGATAATCGTTGGCCCCCGCCTCAAAGCCGCGCGCTTTGTTCTGCACTTCTTCCAGTGAAGAAAGGAACATGATCGGCACCTCGGCGGTTTCGGGCATCTGCCGCAGCCGGCGGCAGACTTCATAGCCGTCCAGTCCGGGCATCATGATGTCGAGCAGCACCAGGTCAGGCGGGGTGCGCGCCGCAATCTGCAGAGCCGTCTCGCCATTGAGGGCGAGACTCAGCTTGTGCTCGGACTTGAGACCTTCGACCAGGATGTCCAGGTTGACTTTGGCATCATCGACCAACAGCACCCGGCAATCAGAGAGCTTTTTCACTGGGTCGCTCCCTTGAGCAGGTAAACGGCCATCGGTCCGCGGCCCTTCAGTTCGATGGTCCCGCGCGGCTCAAACTCGAATCGATCTTGCAGCCGCCGGTAGACCGCCTCGCTCACCTGCACGCGTCCGGCCGTGCCGTGGGATTCCAACCGGCTGGCCGTGTTCACCGTATCGCCCCAAACGTCATAGATGAATTTGCGGATGCCAATCACGCCGGCAATCACACTCCCCACGTGCAATCCAACGCGTAAACTTAGAGGGCCCGACCTGTGGCCAATTGTCCGCACGCTTTCGTGCATGGCCAAAGCCAGCCTGGCCATCGAGGCAAGGTGATCCGGCTGCGGTTCGGGCAGGCCGCCCGCCACCATGTAGGCATCACCGATGGTTTTGATCTTTTCCAACCCATGCTGCCCGGCCAGCTCGTCGAAGGCGGAAAACACGCGGTTTAACAAATCGAGCAAGTCCGGCGGGGAGAGCTGCGCCGACAGCGGAGTGAAGCCGACGATGTCAGCGAAGAGAACGGAAACATCATCAAAACGTTCCGCGATCAAGCCCGCTTCTTTCTTGAGCCGTTCTGCAATCGGCGCGGGCAGGACATTCAACAGCAGACGCTGGTTCTCCCGATGCAACCGGTCGAGCGCCAGATGAGTGCGGACGCGGGCCAGCAATTCGTGGGCATTAAACGGTTTGGAAACATAATCGACGGCGCCGACTTCAAACCCGCGCACGATGTCCGCCGTCTCGGTCTTGGCCGTGAGGAAAATAATGGGGATCTCGCGCCAGATCGTGGACGCCTTGATGCGCCGGCAGGTCTCGAATCCGTCGATGCCAGGCATCATCACATCCAGGAGGATTAAGTCCGGACGCACCCGCTCGAGCAGTTCGAGTGCCTGTTGGCCGCTGGTGGCCACATTGACTAGATAACTCTGCTCTCGGAGAATCGCTGAAACCGCCTGAATGTTGGCAGGCACATCTTCGATCAAAAGGATGCGCGCCGTGGTCATAACAACTGTAGCCCGCGCGCCCGCGCGACCGACTCCAGCAACCCCTGGGCTTCGCCAAAGGCATAACCCTGCACCTGCTGCTCGAACTGCCCAAACTCCGCCGCGGAAAAAAGCGACGCCAGCAACGCGCGATGCGCTTCGAGCGTTTCCGTCGCCCCCGCATCAAATTCGGACAGCTGCTGGCGCAGTTGCTCCAGAACTGGCCGCACGCGTTCCGGGTCAAAAATGGCCGGCGCCGTTTCCAAGCCAGAGGTTGCCTGAGGCGCCAATGGTTCAGCCTCAAGAATCGGGCGCAGCTGCTCGAGCAACCCGGTCAGAGCTTCCGCAAATCGGCGGCGGATCGATTCGAGCTCGGCGGCAGCGGTGTGCTCGCGGATCGCCTGCTCCAGTTCCGCAGCGGCGGCCTGGACGGCTTTCGCCCCCAGATTTCCGGCCACCCCCTTCACGTTGTGCGCAAGACGCTCGGCCAGGGCTGGGTCACCAGCCTGAAGCTGTTCGGCAATCTGCGCTCCCGCCTGGCCGTGTTGGGCGGCAAACTGGCGCAGCAGTTTAAGATATAATCCCCGGTTCCCCCCCAGCCGGCTGAGCCCGTTCTTCGCGTCCAACCCCGTGATGGCTGGCAGGTCATCCGAGCGCGCCGCGCTCGAGTCCCCTGGTTTGGATGCTCGGACGGGCGAATCACCAACTGGCGTGGGCGACGAAGCCTGGGCGTTGCTCAAGCCTGCACCCGGAAGAACCGCCGGCGCCGTGCCCGCTCGTTTGTAATGCCGGCTGACCGTTTCAAACAACAAGGCCGGGTCGATCGGCTTGGAGATATGATCGTTCATGCCGGCGGCCAGACAACGCTGTCGCTCCTCGATGGTCGCGTGGGCCGTCATGGCGATGATGGGCAGTCCCCTCAAGTCCGGATGAGCACGAAGTTTAGTAGTTGCCTGATAGCCGTCCATGACCGGCATCTGCAGATCCATCAACACCAGATCAAACGAGGCCGGCGCAGGTCCCTTGGTCAACCTCTCGATCGCTTCGAGTCCGTTGTGGGCAACCTGCACCGTGGCGCCGGCGCCCTCAAGCAACTCCACGGCGATTTGTTGATTAATCTCGTTGTCCTCCACCAGGAGAATGCGGGCACCCTGCACCCGGATCTCCTGGCCGCTGTCCTGGGCGGATACGGTCGCGTCGTCGGCATGGGCAAAAACATTAATCAACGTGTCCACGATCATGGACTTCGTCACTGGCTTGACCAGGAACCCATCCAACTGCAGGTGCTCGGCTTCCTCGCGGACCTCTTCGCGTCCGAAAGCTGTCACCAGGACAATCGCCGGCGGATGCGTCAGCGTTTCGTCACTCTTGATATGACGGCTGGCCTGCAAACCGTCCATCCCCGGCATTCGCCAGTCCATGAACACGATGTCGTAAGGAACCGTGGCGTCCTCTCGTTGGATGGCCGCGATGGCTTCCCGGCCGGAGGCGACGACATCCACCCGGCTGGTCACGGTGCTCAACGGTTCCTGCAGGATCTCGCGCGCGGCGGGATTATCGTCCACGACCAGCACCCGCAGCCGGGCCAGGCGTTCCGGAACCACCCGACCGGAACCTTTGGCGTCACCGACTCCGAGCCAAACCGTAAAGAAAAATGTGCTGCCCACACCGGGCTCGCTTTCCAGCCAGATGCGTCCGCCCATCAATTCCACCAACCGCCGGCAGATAGTCAGGCCCAGACCGGTCCCGCCATGTTTTCGGGTGGTGGACATGTCGGCCTGCGTGAAAGGTTGGAACAGTTTAGCGGACTGCTCGGGCGTCATGCCGATGCCGGTATCGCGCACGGAGAACTTGAGTTGGACCTTTTGGCCGGTCCGTTCCAGCTGTTCGATGGCCAGCCGGATCTCGCCCTGCTCGGTGAACTTGACGGCGTTGTTGACAAAGTTGGTCAGGATTTGGCCGAGGCGGAGGGGATCGCCTTGCAGCTGCGTTGGCATACCAGGGGCCACGTGGGCCAGAAACTCGAGGCCTTTCTCATGTGCTTTCTGAGCCGTCAGCGTGGTGACGGAGCTGATCACTTCGTCGAGTTGGAAGTCGGTGGTCTCAAGATCAAGCTTGCCGGCTTCAATCTTGGAGAAGTCGAGGATGTCGTTAATGACGGCCAGGAGCGAGGTGCCGGCGTTATGCACTTTGCTGATGTAATCCCGTTGCTTGGCGTTGAGCGGGGTTTTGAGAGCAAGATGCGACAAGCCGATAATGGCGTTCATCGGCGTGCGGATCTCGTGACTCATGTTGGCCAGGAACATGGACTTCATCTCGGTGGCTTCCTCGGCTTTGGCCTTGGCCTGCTTCAAGGCATTCTCCTGCTCCATGCGCTCCGTGACATCACGGATGGACACGGCGACTTGCACGCCTTCGCCCGGGCGGGGCGGCAGCGGGCTTAACCCAATCTCCACCGGAAAAAGTGATCCGTCCTTGCGCAGGGCACGCAACTCGCGATTGGCGCCCATGTCACGGGCCACCGGTGCGCGGTGAAAGGCGTCCCGCAAGGCCGGGTGTCGCTCGCGGATATCGCCGGGGACGAGCATTTCCACGGGCTGGCCGATGAGTTCCTCCCGCGTATAACCAAACAGCTTTTCGCATTGGGCGTTGGCCAAGCGGATGATCCCCTGCTCTCCCACCACCATCAAGCCGTCGGGCGCCAACTCCAAGACACTGCGAAAAAAGTCTTCCGTGGTGCGCACCTGTTCGAGCAACTCTCTGGTGCGCAGGTTCCGTTGCAGCACCTCCAACTTAAGGGCGACCATGCCGGCAAGCTCATCGAGCAAGGTGCGCGCCGGCCCGGACAACGCAGCGAACGACGCGATCTCAACGATGGCCAGCACCCGATCGCGCGCCAGAATGGGCACGACCGCCAGCGCGCCCGGCGCCGAACTGCCCAAGCCCGAACCGATGCGGATATAGTCCGCCGGCAGCGTCGTCAGGACCAGGACCTTCCGTTCCAAGGCCGCCTGCCCGGCCAGGCTCTGGCCAGGGGCGAAGCTCTGGCCGGGCTGGCCGTCACCGCCATAACCACTGATAAAATGAAAACGTCCATCGCGTTCCTCAAACAGGTGGAAGGCGCCGAAGCCCCCGCCGACCAACGGCACGAGCGCCGACAAGAGGCGTCGGCCGAATTCATCCGGCTGCTCCGCTCCTTGCAGGGAATCGGCAATTTCCGCCACGCTGGTCTTGACCCAGCGCTCCCGCTCGGCCTCCTCCGCTTGCACGCGGTAGGTTTCCATGGAACGCGACAACTCGCCGACTTCCGAGGCGTCGTCCTGGTAACCAATACGAGCCCCGGCCTGACGCGCGATCAGATCGCGCAAGTTGCGATTGAGATGGGCCAGTGGATTAACCACCCGCCGGCGATAGAAGAGCAGCAGCGCCCCCACCATCGCCGTGGCGTTGAGGATGAGCAGGCCCAGCGCGATATTGGTAAGAACACGCGCCTGCCCCGCCAGGGCCGCCGCCGAGGAGGTGAGCCGCTCTTCCAACGTGCGGCGACATTCGGCGATCGGATCCATGACGGACGCCTTGGCCGTCTCGTAGGTCGAGCCGTAGACGATTTGCACCGCGCGCGCGATGTCCTTGGCCGCTACCGCCGCAAAGGCCTGGTTCTCCAGTTGAACCAGATTATCAGAGTTCTGTTTGGCGCGGTGGATGAGCGCCTGTTCCCCCGGAGTGAGCCCAAGTTGACGCAATCCATCCACCGCCGCTTCCCGATTACGGTCGACGTTGAGTTCCCGTTGGAAGGCGTCGTAAAACCGGCGGTCAGCCGTGGCGGCGTAGGCACGGACGGCGGCAGTCAACCGGTCACTGCCGCCGGCCAGTTGTTCAGTCAAATTGAACATCTTGCGCCGAACCTCATAGGCCTCCTCCTGGGTGGCCCGGTAATGGCGCGCCCACAACGCGCAAACAATGGCCAGCACCGACAGCACCGCAATCACTACCGTGATGGTCTGGCTGGTTCGCTGGATGTGCATGGTAGGAAAGGCCCGCTCAGGAGCGGCCGCCCATCAAGATGAAAAACAAACGGCTCTTCATCAAGAGGCCGGCGGTTTGGTGGATGCCAGTTTCTTGGCGACTTTGTTGAGCAATGACTGATAAGGGCCGCTGCGCAGGTTGGTCTTGCGGACTTCATTCTCGAAGAAGGAATCGCCGGCACCCGAGACCATGAACGCCTGACATTGCAAACGGTAAGAGCCGCCGCCCAGATCCACCAATTCGGTCCGCACTCGTTCGATCGTGCGCGCCCCATTCTGCGCCGCGATCAACCCGTCCCGGGAAATGGTGGCCAGCCGGGATGCTTCCTTGTCGAACACCATTTGGTTGGGCGCGGTTTGCACGCCCGCATAACCGTCTTCGCGAAAGGCCTGCCCCGCGGCGGCGTGTATTTCCTGCGGGGAATGATTGTGAATGAGCACGGACGCGAAGCTCGCCGAACCGGGCCCGCTGACGGAGCTGCATCCAGCCAGGCAGAATGACAGGAGGGCGGCAGGCAAAAGTCCTAAGAACGCGACGGTGATTCGGCAGGAAACAAAGGTCATGGCTCGGATTGAGTTGGGTCTGGTGAGACAGGTCATGGTTTGGTTGGAGGGACCGGCATCAGCGGAATGTTGCCAGCCAGCTGAAGACGCAGCACAAGATCCATGCGGTTTTCCACCTGAGCCCAACGCAGGGTCTTGGTTGCCGGCAAAACCTTGGCCGCGCGTTTGTAGTACCACGCTCGTTTGCTCCCAAGCTTCTCTTCGATCGCGCTGTATTCCTTGAGCATCTGGCGCGCACGCTCCTCCGGCACGTTCGGGTACGCGTCAGAGTATTCCAGGACCAACTTCACCAGGCCGTCGCCCAGTTTATCCATGTCCGCCCGGTAGGCTTGGTAAAGCGGCCAGAAGCCGGCGCTTTCACTTTCGGTGAGTTGGAGCGCTTCAGCCACAACCGCCTGTCGATCGGTTCGATAGGAGGCGCGGACCAGTTCGATTGCGTCCACCGTGTTTTCGGCAGCTCGCACAGGGGCAACGACCAACAGCACGCTCCAAGTTACCAGGAAGATCATTTTGAGTTCAGAAATCGAGTTCATATGATGGTTAATTGCTCATTTCGTTTTTCCATGTGCACTTTGCACAAGTTCTGATCATCACTTGGCCACATTGACAGCCACAGGTTGTTGCAGCTGGAACTCCAGGAGCGTACCGGGGTTGACCGAGATGGTCTCGCCTTTTTTGACCCCAGAGGCCACGGCCCCAATCGCCGCGCCTTTGCCGGCGCCTTCCCCGCCATCGGCAATGGCGCCGATGGCCGCCCCAGCCGCGGCGCCCCGGGCGGCCTTGCCGGCCGAGCGCGCGCCGGCCGCCGTGTAGCCGCTGGTCATGATCGGGACCAGGTTCGGACCCACGGCGACTTCGGTCAGCCGCAAATCCAACTTGCTTTGGCCAGTATACCGCTTGGCTTGCTGGGCGCCCTGAACGCGGCCGTAGACCTTCGTGCCGGCCTTGGCCACCACCACGCCGTTCACCGCCAGATCCGATTCCAGCGTGGTGGTGAACCGTTTGCCCTGCGGATCTTTCGACGAAACCGGGTCGACCATGCGCACCAACAAAGTGGTGCCGGCAGGGACAGTGATCGGGGCGGCCGCGGCAACCGCCGCGCTGGCCGGCGTGGCTTTGGCGGTTCCACCTGCCGCCGCGCCGGTGCTGAAACTCAGCGCCAGCGCCTGGCCGACTTCGATGACTTGCACGCCGGCCTCTGTCTCGAACCGAACGGTTCCGGCAGTACCGCCGACATATTTTCCGGTTAACACCTTTCCGTCTTTGAGTTCAAGAACGTCGGCTCGAGCCAGGCACACGCTGGTCAACGCACCGATCGTGAGGAGAAATATGGATCGCGTTTTCATGAGTGATACAAATATGTTCGTTGTTCAGTTTCTGTTTGTTTGTCTCTTTACGATAACTCCCCTACCCCAGGAGCGCAGGAACCCCCTCTACAAAATCTGATCAAACTGCAGGCGCCTTAGCCCGACTTCGCCGCTCGAATCCGCTCTCGCCTCGGTGGAGCCTCCGGCGCAGCCTGGGTCGTCGCGGCTAACCGGCGGCCGGTTCATGAGCAAACGCGTCCACCGCATCCGCCACGGTCATGAACCGATTGACGCCGCCCAGTTTGGTGTCCACACCTTCATCGCGCAGGCGGTCGCGCACGGCGGACCGCGCCTCCACCACCTGAAACCGGATCCCCGCGGCGGTGAGTTCGTCGGCCAGACTGGCGAGAGTATGAGCGCTTTGCAGATCGACGTAAGGTGACGCCGACAGATCGAGGATGACCCGCTGCGGCTGCGTGGCTTCGCCGCGGATCCGCTCCGCGATCGTGTCGCGCACGTGATCCACGTTGAAATAAATCAAATTCGATTCCGGCCGGAAAATCAGCACCCCAGGAATCAACTCGTTATCCGTATGCCGCTCGCGATCGGAGAAACGGCGCGTTCCAGGAATCCGGCCCAGCAAGGCGACGTGCGGCCGGGAGGCGCGGCGCAGCAGTTGGACGAGGGAGATGACGGCGCCGATCAGCACGCCGCGAAGCAGGCCGGAGCCCATGACCCCCAGGATGGCGGCTATCGCCACCACAAATTCGGCCCGACTCGCCCCCCACAAATGCTGGAGGGCCGACCACTGGAAAAGCCCGGCCACCGCGACCAGGACGATCGCGGCCAACACGGGTTGCGGTAACGCGCGCAGTAAATGCGAGAAGAACAGGACCACCACCAGGATCAGAACCGCCGCGAAGGCGCTCGCAAGCGGAGTGCGGGCGCCCCCGCCTTCATTGACGATCGACTGGGACATGCCGCCGCTCACGGGAAATCCACGGCCGAAACCCGCGGTCAGATTGGCCATGGCCAAGGCAAGGAATTCCTGATTGGCGTCCAGTTGGCCACCGTGCTTGGCGCTGAACATGCGCCCGATCGCGGCCGTTTCCACGGCCCCGAGCAGAAAGCAAGCAAAGGCCAGCGGAAGCAACTGATTGAGGTCCGCCCATCGTGCCGCAGGCAACCCTAAAGCGGGCAAACCTTGGGGCACTTCGCCCAACAGCTTGACCCCGCGCGTTTCCAGACCAAGCCACGCCGATGCAACGATCCCGCCGATGACGACAAAAAGGGCCACCGGTTTGTGCTTGAGGAGTATCTTGCCCAGGATCAGCAACCCCAGCGCAATGCCGCCGATCACCAACGAGGCCGGATTGGTCTCGTGCAGATGTTTGAAGAAAAACCCGCTGTTCTCCCAAAAACTTCCATGCGCTCCGGGAAACCCGAAGAGCTTTGGCAATTGTGTGCTGGCGAGGAACAGCGCCACTCCACACTTAAAGCCAACCAGCACACTCTCAGAGATGAAATTCACGATCGCACCCGCCTTGACCAACCACGCCGCCAACGCAATCAGAGCCACCAGCAAGGACGTGGTCGCCGCCAACGCACCAAACCGCGTGGTGTCGCCACCGGCGATCTCCGACAGCGAAGCTCCAATCAACAGCGAGATCGCAGAGGTGACCGTGATGACCGTGTGACGCGAACTGCAAAAGGCCCAAAAGACCAACCCGCCAAAGAGGCAGGCATACAAGCCGGCTTCAGGAGGCAGCCTGGCCAGCGAGGCATCGCCCAGACTGGCTGGCAACAAGTAGGCGGCCAGCGTCACACCCGCGAGGAGGTCCCCACGCACCCAGGCCTTGTTATAACCTCGCAGCCAGCCCAACGCCGGGATCCAACGCTCCCATCGCGAGCGGTGAACCGGGTGAGCAGTCAACATATTTTCAAGCGATGGCATCCGTGCGAATTACGGTCAGGCCTGGGTCCAAACCAGCGCAGTTCGGTATGAGTCCGCGTTTCATTGCGCCGGGATGGTAATGAGAGGAAGGTTCTCCTTCTCGCCGGTGTCGGCCAGTGTGAAGAGAAGTAACATGAAGGCAAGCGTCCGTTTACTCTTCAGATCGCGATCATCAACCCAGAACCATACATCGCGATAGGACACGGCCACCGCCGCGTCAGCTGGTTTGCTGCTTGAGCTTTGGATACGCATCAGCCGTTCGGAGTTCGCCAGCTCGGCGCCTCTTTGGAGGCCAGGAGCGGCGCGCCCCTGGGTCACGTGCTCCGGGGGCACCTCCACCTGCGCCGCCATCGCGCTCATGATGTGCAGCAGAGACCGCGTCACCACGGCCAGTTCCCGGTTGGTGCTGGCTGTCCCTCCAAAAACCAACGTGAACTCGTTGGCATCCGGATCGAGGCGGAGCAGGCGGCGCAGCTCGCGGATGTCCGCCAGGGTCGCCTCGCTGAGCTCCTGGGAACGGAAAGTCAAAATGCTGGTCTGCTTCTTTTGCGGGTCCTGCTGTACCCGCATGCTCACGCCGCCGGAGCGCTGGATGTTGCGCAACAAGGCCAGCACTCGCAGGAAGTCCGGATCCGGTGGCGTTACCCCAGCGATGGAGGATTCCTGATTCTTCAGCCCATTCACCGAAGCAGCGGCGGCCATCAGCACGCCATCCGCCGGCCACCCGGATTGAATGGTAAAAAAGACCGACTCCGGTGACAGAGGCGTCATCAGCGCTTTGACGAACTTGTTTCCGGTGAGCGGGGTATAGGTGATGGTTGGGCGATCGGTAAACTTGGCGGTCGCTCCAAACAGGGCGCTATTGCCCTGCACCGCGGACGCCGAGGAAATCTGACCCCCGGCGCTGAGGCCCGTTTCCAGGGAGTAACCGGCGACGATCTGGCCCACGTCCACAAAGATGGGCGGGTCGGCATAACGCAGCTTGACGATGTTGAGCAGCGTTTGGCGCTTCCACGATTCCGAGATGGAACTGCTGTAGTCGTAGCGATCGCGGGCCACCGTGGCAGGTCCAACGCTCCGGCAGCCGCCGCCGCTCAGCACGCCCATGGCCAGCACGGCCGGCAGCGCCGCGCCGGATCCAAGGGTCAAAAGGAGCCTGCCCATCGTAAGAGGTCAGTCCGGCGAGACCTGCCAGCTCGCGTCTGGGTCGTAAGCCGTCATTTTCTCCGCGATCTTCGCGCTGTTCTTGCCCAGGTCGCGCTGCAAGACACGCCCTCGCTGGTTGACGATGAAAGTCATGATGCCCGAGTCGCCGTAGGCGGCGGGCCAGGCGACCATGCCAAAGCCGCCAATCATGTTCCCGTTGATGATGTAATCGTATTTGCCCCCAGGCGCATGTTTGCCTTGTCGAGTCAAGATCTTGAAGAAGTAGCCATGGAATGGCCGCGGCCCGGCCTCAGGATCGGTTGGCTGGGCGAAGTAACCTCGGGCCTGCGCCGACGCCACCAATGGCCCGAGTGGGCTTAATTCACCGTTCAAATCCGGCGGCCAGAACAACCCGTCGGTGAGCCCAGGCGAACTGGAAAGCTTCTGCGCATACTCCAGCACGTCGTCGCCATCGCGGTCCCGGCTGGCATATTCGCGTTGCGCGTCCACATAAGCACGCATCACCCGCAAAACCTCGATTTCGTTGCGGCCAATGCGGCGGTTCTGGATCTCATCGATGCCCGCCGCAGTGTCGAATTGCCAGCCGCTCGCCACTTTCACCACGGGGATTGGGAATGGCCAGCCGTTGTAGCCCACCTCCAGAATCATCCGTGTGTCCGAGTCCCGCACCAGGCGATTGGTCGCATTGAAGGCGGCGGCAAAGTCCGCCAGTTCTCGCGCGCCTTGGACAGTATCGGGGTTGGCGAGCCTTTCGGATTCGGGCCCGAACAGAACGGCGAACGCGGCGCGGTTGGTGGTATTGACGGCCAGGTCCAACGCGTTCACAGCCTCCTCAGGGGTGGGGAAGGTTCGTTCGGCCGCGTCGAGGCCGGAGGACGATGTGAGCCAAAGGAACAAGAACAGCGCGGCCGCGCCCAGGCAACAGTCAGGCCGCACCCGACCGGAGCAGCGGGGCGTTGGAGAGGTCCGGAGTGTCTTCATATCAACAAGATCGTTTCTATCGATTCAAAATCAGGCCAGAACGTTAGCGTCGTCCGCCCCCGCCGCCCCCGCGCCCCCCGCGGCCTCCGCCGCCCCGGCTGGCCGCTCCGCGACTGCTGTCGCTGCGCGCGCCGCTGCCGCTATTCATCCCGCTGAACGCAGAAGAGGACCGATTGAAGGACGACCCAGAAGAACGCGCGCCGGCGCTGGGCGATGGGGAAGGCCGGCTCGCCGGGCGACTGGCGGCGGTAGATCGCTGACTGGAAAAGGAAGGTTGGGTGGATGGTCTGGCGGCGCCGGCCGACGGCCGTTGCGCTGGCGTCGCAGACGCGGATGGGCCACCCCAGCCACGAGCTTCGCGGGTTTGGGCAGAAGCCGCCCCCGACGTTCGCATGCGGCCCTGGTCGGGTTGCCATTTCTGCTGCTTGGGAGCAGCCGCATTGCCGGGCCGGTTGCCGGGTGGCTGGTTGGGACGGCCGCGGTCGGGCCGGTCGCCGCGGTCGGGCCGGTCGGGCCGGTCGCCGCGGTCGATGTTCACATTATTATCGATGTCGATATCCACGTCGCCGTGGTAGCTGCCCCCGATCCAGACCCCGCCGCCGTGCCAGTCGCAGTTATTAGCAATGATGGCCCCCATGGCCATGCCGACACCGAAAGTCACCAGCGGCGTGACTGGGTCATAGGTGGGCGGAGGATAATAAACGGTCGGCGGATAAGTCGGCACATAAACCACCTGGGGATTAGCGGATTGCACTTGAACAATCTGGTTGGTCACGGTGACTACTTGCGTCACGTTGGTCTGCATCACCACTTCGTTTGTCACGGTGACGACTTGCTGTGGGGTGGAGCGGAGCGTGCCGGCCTTTTGGGCTTTGCTGCGCAGCGATTGGATCGTGTCCATCAATTCCTTGGGTTGATCGACGAAGGCCTGACCGAGCGCCACCGTCCAGGGCAGGTCCGCGTCCATCTTGGCAATGAGATCGGGGACCTTGGCCACCGCCTTGACGTTCTCATCCCACGGTTGCTGGTCGACCTTGGCGATGTTGTTGGTGTCTTTGACGAAGCGGGCCGCCTGCACAATTTCCACCGGATACACCGCGGCGGGCAGGATGATGGCAATCAGAGGATCCGGATGCAGCGCGATCGGCATGGCCAGCTTTTCGAGATCGGCGGCCCCGCGTTGGGCTGGAGCCGACGGGGGCGGAGCTGCCGCCGCGGTACTGGCGGCCGCGGAGGCGGAGTCAGGGGCCGCGGTCGGTGATTCGGCGGGAGGCCGCGGCTTAGGTGAGGTGGGGCCGATGTAAATCGGGGGCGGCGGATCCTGGGCTGGGCCCGCGGCCACAAACGCCAGGCTGAAGCCTGGGCAGATCGCGAGGATAAGCAGTATCCGTTTCATAAGGAATGGGCGTGTTGACGTGCGGCGATGCACAGTGATTTGGCCGGGGCGAACATTGGGCGTTTAGCGGGCGGTAGCCGGCGTGGCGGTAGCCGGCGTGGCGGTAGCGAGGTGTTCATGCAAGATACGTCGCACCTCATCGATCGTTGGGGGTTTGTCCTGGCAAGAGTGATAGCTGCGGACAATGAACTCCGATTCCGCATAATCGATATGCGCGCTGGCATAAGTAACCAAGCCGTCTTTACCCTGATGGTAATCACCATCGCCTTGGACGGCGATGATCGAATGTCCCTTGATCCCGGGCGCCAGCGGGATGTCGGCCAACGCGAGCAGGAAGGGGTTTTTCGGCGACATACTATCCAGGCTGGTGGGGACACCGCGGAATTCCTTCGACAAACCTAAACTCTGCTGCAAGCCCGAGAGTTCGGTGGCGCGTTTCACCAACGTCGTCGGCAACGTGACAAACCGGCGGGCAAGCTTCCGAACGAAATTGCCCGCCAAATAGCTGCCGCGGTGAGGCGTGCTGACAAAGATGACCCGTTTCACAAACGGCAGCGCGTCGTAACAGACATACTGGCGGAGCAGCGCCTCTTTGTCGGGCGGAATTTTGCGTTTGTTCACCTTGTCTTTTTTGAGCAAGACCTCCAGCAACTTGTCGCCGGTATCGGTGGCCGTCAGTTTGGTCAGCAAACCGCCCTGGCTGTGGCCGATCACCACCATTTGCTGCAGGGCCAGGTCGCTGCCCTGGGGGTCCAATTCCTTGACTTTGGCCTGCAGCGACTCACGCAGCCGGCCCGCGGAATAGGCCGTGGGGTTGCCGCTATTGTAGATAAAGTACCAAAACTGATAACGCCGCCGCAACACCGGATCGGCGGAGAGCGTGTTGAGCATCTCCGCCCACCAGATTGGGCTGCTGAACGTGCCATGGACAAATACCACCGGCACACGGCCGGGCCGATAAGGCTGGGTGAGATACACGCCCGTGGGAACCTTTTCCTCCGCCGACAGGAACTGCGCCATCCCGATGCTCCAGACGAAAGACTGGTTCAGAGTGTAGGCCATGGAGATGGTGGTGTCGGTTTCCAAAGGCACCGTCCGATCACCGACCTCAACCATGTCCGCGTCGAAGGCGTAATACAATTCGAGCGACCCGCGGAGCGGTCGATTCCCCAGATCCGATAACTTGCCGTCCACCCGCAGAAACACCGTCGCCGGCACCGAACGCGGCAGACCGGTGATCGCGTCCGGCTTGCCGGAGGCCACCAGCGGCGCGCCCAATCCTGGCTGCCGATTGCGGACGCTCAGCCCGCGAACCACGTATTGGTCGGCGACGGACAGATGATCAAAGTCGCTCAATGGCCAGGGAAACTTGTCCAGTTTGAGGTCAAGTTGGATTGCCCCGCCCGGCAGCCGCCGCTCACCGCTGGCCAGGACGGCGACCGCGTTGGTGCTGCGTCGTTCGGTGAACGCCCAGCCCAGGCCATAATTATAAAGATCGCAAGCGGTGCGGAACCGCTCGTCAAACTGGCCCGGAGGCGGCTCCGACGCCTCACCGAAAAGAAACCACCACGCATAAACCGCCGCGGCTAAATAGTAGTCGCGCGCATCGCGCGGTTCCCAGGGCTTGACGCTGTTGCGGCGCAGGCGATCGCCGGTCAGATAATTCAATTCCGCCAAGGCGAATAACAATCCCCGTTCCTTCCGGATCACCGCCTGCTCACGAATCAGCTGGAGCGTCGCATCAGGCGAGCTGGTGAAGCGCTCAGTCTGGTCGAAGCGATGCAGCACGACTTGCGTATCGTGGCTGGGCACGGCATGGCTGACCGCGTTGTCGTGAACCTGGCGATAGGCCTTTCGCGGCGTAGTGCGGTCGGCGCCGATCGGATTCACACAACCATTTTGCGCCAGGCAAATGCAGGCCAGCGTGGTCAGGCAGCAGCAGCACCGCACCACTTCCAACCGTCCCCAGAGCAATGATGAAAAACTCATGCGTTTCATGATTTCGGCGATAAGGATCGGCGCTCCGGCTCGCGCGCGAATCGGTTCACTAAGATCCGATAGGTCAGCCCGGCCAGCACCGAGCCGCCCAACAAAATCAGGATCAGCAGCAACCCGAACAAAAAGGCCTGCCGCACGACATCCTGGGCGTTGGCCGTGGCTTCTTGGCCCAGGTTCTTCACTTCCGGAACACTCTGGTTCACGGTGTTCAACAGCGTGTTGAGTGTCTTGGCCATCCCGTCGATCTGTCCGGCGGCGGTGCCGTAATCCAAAACATTGAACGGCCGGCGGTTGGTTTTCGCAGGGTCGGGGACGGAATTAGTGTTACGAGGCGATACGTAGCGAACGAATTCATCGAGCGATTGGATCGCCCCCTGGGCAGAAGTGGCCATGCTGCTGGCCGCACTAAAAGTCTCGCGGCTCTCCGCCAGCAGCGCTCGCATCTTCTTCTCCTCAGAGGCCAGACTGGCCAGCAGGTTGGAACGCTCCGTGGCCACCCCGACGAATACTTGTTGGATGGCCGCTTCGCGCTCGTGACTGAGCAGTTGTGGCAACTGGTCGGCCGTCCGGGCGAAGATTTGCAAGGACCCAGCCAATTGATCGGCGTTGGTCAGCACCTGCCTGGCCGCCGGCTGGTCGGCCAATTGCAAGGCGAGGAACTCCGCCTGCCAGCTCAAAAGAATGGGCAGCCGCTGTGCATAATAGAGCCCGCGTTCCGCCAGATAACGCGTCTCCTCGACGGCCCGGACCGTTGGGTCCAACCCGGCCATGGGATCAAGGAACAGCAGGCTGAACACGCTGGTGGGCTTGTTCAGGGCCTGCGTTTCCTTGCCAATCGCCTCTGCGAACTCCCGAAAACGGACTGCGCCCACGTAGCGTTGCGTGGGATTCGCTCGGCGCCACTGCTGGATCAACTCCCTCAATTCCTGTTGCTGCTCGGGTTTCAGGACGCGCTTGACCAGAGACCAAGCGTTGGTCTCGAGCCGCCGGCCGGCCTCCACCAGCGGTAGGGCCGCTTCGCCAAACTGTTCCACCAAATATTCCTCCGCCATCATGCGGGAGACGGTGGCGAGCACCACGAGATCCAAAGCGTTCACGGCGGGGTTTTGGCCGACGGCGTCGACCACGGCGGCGGTGGCCTGACCGAGTTTTATCCGCGCCGCCACCCGGCGGGCCTCAGTCGTGTTCAGCTTGTTCGCAAAATCCTCGGCCGCTTGAGCCACCACCATGGAATACTCGTCCGCAAAACGCATCACCGAGGCTTGCAGGGCGGTCGGAGTAATCGAACCGGAATCGGTGTCCTTCGTTTGGAGCGACTTGACCTGAGCTTTGGGCTGGCTGGCAGGCATTCGCACGCAGCCGGTCAGAGGCAACGCCAGCAACGCCAGCAACAACAGGTTGATCGAGCCAAGCCAGCACGCGGGTCCTGTCGGTGCGAACGCACCGACTCTAGCCCCGGCCTGGACCGGCTTGTTCCGTACCCCATTACAAACAATGCGGCTTGCCATGCTTTTCAAAATTTGAGCCCCAGCGAAACGTTCAGGTGGGCGACTCGGTTGGCGCCGTGCCACGGCTGGCGGACCATTCCCGCACAATCCGATAACCGACCGCCAGCAGAGTGGGTCCGAGGAAAACCCCGATAAACCCGAACATCAAGGCGCCCCCCAGAACCCCGAAGAGGATCAGGATGAATGGCATGTCACTGCCCTGACTGATGAGCCAGGGCTTGACGAAATTATCAACGGTGCTCACCCCCACACCCCAAATGAGCATGAACACACCCCACCCCACTCGGCCTTGATGAAAGAGGTAAAGCGCCGCCGGCAGCCACACCAACGGCGGACCGACCGGCACCACGGAAAGAAAGAACGTCAGCAACGCGAGCAGCGCCGCCCCGGGCACCCCCGCGATCAGAAAACCTACTCCCGCCATTAACGCCTGCACGAGAGCGGTGCCCAGGATCCCGTAGACGACCCCGCGGACGGTGTTGCCGGCGACCACCAACAAATGACGGCCACGCTCGCCGGCGATCCGCTCGATCGCGGCCGTTAGGTTGGCCGCCACGGACGGACCGCTGCGCAGGAGGAAGAAGGTGATCAGGATGCTCAAGGCCAACTCCAACAAGCCGCCCACTGATTTCAAACCCGCCTTCAGCATCCAGGCACCGACCGGTTCGACAAAGCGTTTGGCTTCTTGCAACAGCTTGGCGCTGTCGGCCGCGAGAACTTGCCAGCGTTCCGTCGCCGTCGCCCCGACGAGCGGCACCTTCGCCAGCCAGGCCGGCGGGTCGGGCGGCCCCGCGTCGAGCCATCGTTGGATCGCCGTCTTGAGTTCGGTGACGTTGTCGGCCAGCGTCAACCCCGCCAGGGCGAACGGCAACAAGACAACCAAACTCATTCCCAGCAGGATAAGCAACGCCGCCACCGTTCGGCGCCCGCGCAGCCATTCGAGCAAGCGCCGGTAGAGAGGCCAACTGGAGTAGGATAACACCGCCGCCCACAACAGGGCCGTGACGAATGGCCAGAGCACAAGCAAACAGCCGGTCAGCAACAGGACCAGGAGGATCCAGCCCAGGTTATGCTCCATTCTGGTGCGCAGTTCGCTCATCGATCACCACCAGTCCAAACTTGTGAGGCTCCATCCATGTTCCCCTTTTCTACCGGCGAAACGCGGGCCGCGGCGTCGACGGAATTGAAGGCATCGGGTGAGGTGCCGGCGAAGTCGGCGGCAGAACAATGGGATGAGTGGGTTTTGGCGGATCCACCGGGCGTTCTGGAGGGGTCACGATGACATCGGGTGGATAGTCAATCCCGCCGTAGTACCACGAGTCGTCAAACCCGGCACCGTAATAGACCGCACTGTCAACGTGCACGCCGCCCCCGTCGGTGCTGCTGCAGCCACCGCCTGCCACCAGGATAAGGCCAGCGACGAAAACCTTGAGTGCTGTTACGATGGGTTTCATGTCAGCGCTTTTCCTTGAGGGCCGCCGGGCTCCACTCGAGCACGCCAATGGCCGCCCCGGTTGGATCCGCCAGCACCGCCACCCGGCCCTCAAACAAATCAGGCCGGGGCTCAACCAGCACCTGCCCGCCCAGTTGCTTGGCCAAACCCACCGATTCGGGAAGATTCTTGACGCGCACAAACGGCAGCCAGGTTGGCCGCAAGTCCTGGTTGGAACTCGGGATCGCGCGAATCGTCGCCCGCGCGTAGCCCTCGCTGACCAGCACATAATCACTGAGCCGTTCGTTGGCTGGATTTACCGTCACGTCATAACCGCACACTGCGCCATAGAATTCAGAAGCCTTCTTGGTGTCGCGACTCAGCAGCTGGATCCAAATCCAATCGCCCGGATCCGCCTCAAAGTCCGGCGGGTCGCCTGAGCTTGATTTGATGATCCCGAAGAGCGCCCCTTCCGCGTCGGCGAAAATGGCCTGCTCCCCGCGACCCCGCAACTTCCGCGGCGAGGCCAGCACTTGCCCGCCTGCCTTCACCACCTTTTGTCGGGTCTTTTCGACATTGGCGACCGAGATATAGCCAAACCAACGCGGCTTGGCCTGTGGCCGGTCCGCGGGCCGCGGTCGTTGGAACATGCCGCCCAAGGGTCGCTCCTCATTCGCCGCCACCAGATAACCACCGAGATCGCGGAAGGTCCACCCAAACAGGCCACTGTAAAACTCGCGGGCGGCCGCCGTATCGTCGGTCACGAGATCGGCCCAGACGAACTTGCCGGACAACCGCGGGCTTCCGGACACAGAACTGATGGGAGGGAAGGCGGGCTGGTCGGCGGCGGAGACGGGCCTGCTCGCCCATCCACAGGCGACGCTGATGAGCAGGAGTGCATTGAATGTTTTCATGCGGGCCGATCGGCGGACGCTGCGGCCGAGTAAGGCAACAGCGGTTTCAATAATGTTCCGGGACAAACTTTCGCCCTTTCAGAGCCGCCTGGTCGTTGTAGGCGCCTTTCATGGAGCGTTCCGGCAGGTCGATCTTCTCGCGAGGCACTTTCTTGTAAGGAATCAGGCTGAGCAGATGGCGGATGCAATTCAAGCGCGCGCGTTTTTTGTTGTCCGAGCGCAGGATGTACCAGGGCGCCTTCTTGCTATCGGTCGCCTTCAGCATGAGATCGCGGGCGCGCGAGTATTCGAACCACTTGCTGCGGGAGGGTAAGTCCATCGGACTGAGTTTCCATTGGCGGAGCGGGTCGGTGATGCGTGCTTCGAACCGGCGTTTCTGTTCCTCGTCGCTGACCTCCAGCCAGAACTTGATCAGGATGATGCCGGCCTCGATGATGTAACTTTCGATTTCCGGAGCCAGATCGAGGAAGCGCCGATGTTGTTCCTTGCTGCAAAAGCCCATCACGTATTCCACCCCCGCGCGGTTGTACCAGCTGCGGTCAAAGATCACCACCTCGCCGGCGGCCGGAAAATGGGCCATGTAACGTTGAATGTACATCTGCGACTTCTCGCGATCGGAGGGGGCAGGCAGCGCCACTTGCCGGAAGACCCGCGGGCTGACCCGCTCGGTGATGGCGCGGATGGTGCCGCCTTTGCCCGCGCCGTCACGTCCCTCGAAGACGATGAGGACGCGGAGGCGCTTGTGCTTGACCCATTCCTGGAGCCGGCATAATTCCGCCTGGAGCTTGCGCAATTCCTTCTCGTATTGCTTGGCCTTCAGTTTCTTCTTTTTGCCGTCTGATGATTTGGTTTCTTTGTTCATGGAGTCCTCAGCAGTGTGCCGTCTTCGTCTTCTCTGTGGGCAGGCGCGAAAGAGATCGGCTTGCCCTCTGATGGATGTGGTTGGAAAGATCTCGCTCAGGCCTCACTTCGCGCCGCCGGGCGACTGGTTTTTCCCAGCCTGGAGGGCCGCCGCCATCTCATCGTTCTCCGGCGCGGCTTCGGACTGCGCGGCGGCGCCCGGGCGGAGGATTTGCACTTTAGGCGGCAGGTTGCTCATCATCTGCATGACCTCGGCCGCGGTGCCGAAGACAAATTCAGCGCGCCGTTCGGGCACGGGCATCTTGTAGAACAGGCCGACTGAAAGCCATTTGCCCGAGCGCCCGAGCACGAATTCATCGGGCGTGACCTTGGGATCTTCCGGGTCATAGCCTTCTTGCATGACGATGTAAGGGCCGCCGCGATCGCGTGGTGTGATTTCGTTGGCCTGCCGCCAGGACGAAAGGCTGGCCAATCGGACATCCTGGAAGCTGTTGGTGATACTGCGGAGGTTTAGGTTACTCATAATCTCAATTTCGATGGAGGTTGCGTCACTTTGGATTTTGGAGGGAAGTTGTCTGCACCTCGGCGGGTTCGGTCCAACCACCGCCCAAGGCACGGTAGAGTTGAATCACGCTCAGGAACTCATTGCGCCGGGCCAGAGCCAGGCTCAGTTCCGCGGTGAAAAGTTCATTTTCATTATAGAGCACTTCGAGATAGCTGGTCACCCCGCCCTCATAACGCACGTTGGCCAGTTCCGTCGCGTCGCGGTTGGCTTGGGTGCGTTCCTCTTGTTTCTGGCGAAACTCCCGGTTGCGCTGGTACGCAACGAGGCCGTCGGAGACGTCGCGGAAGGCGTCTTGGACCGTCTGCTGATATCGAGCCACCGCTTCCTCAAAGCGTGCTTGAGCAAGTTTCAAGTTGCCGCGCAACCGCCCGCCATTAAAGAGGGGCATGGTGACGGCCGGCCCAAACTGCCAGGTCCTGGCCGCGCCCGTGAAGAGGTCCGAGAGCGCCACACTTTGGAACCCGGCAAACCCGGTGAGAGTGACCTGCGGGAAAAAGGCGGCTTTAGCCTGGCCGATGTCGGCGTTGGCCGCCACGACTTGCTGCTCGACGGCGCGCAAATCAGGGCGCCGTTCCAGCAACGAAGACGGCAAGCCGGCGGGCACTTGGGCCCGCACCGCCGGCTGCGCGATCAGCGCCGGGCCGCGCTGGATGTTGCCAGGATTGCGGCCCAGCAGAATGCTCAAAAGGTTTTCCTGTTGCTCGATCCGGCGGTGGATGTCCGCGATCGATGCCTCCGCCGCGAAGACCAAAATGCGCGATTGATACACATCCGCCATCGAGGCCACCCCGCCTTGCGCCCGCGATTGGGTCAGTTCGAGAGAATTGGTGCGCACGCTATAGGTCCGCTGGGCGATATCCAACTCGAGATCCACTTCCAGCAGGTCCAAATAGGCGGTGGCGATCTGGGCCACCAGAGTTTGGCGCACGGTGTGCTGGGCCTCCTTCGTGGCGAGCAACTGGGCGCGAGCCGCTTCGTTGGCGCGGCGGATGCGGCCCCACAGGTCCAGCTCGTAGGCGGGCATGGAGAGGAAAACATCGCCGTATTCCTGCTGCGGCTTGAACCCGGGCGGGATGGGCGTAGGACCTTTTTCCGAGCTGCGGCTGGTGATCAGATCGCCGCCGCCATTGACCGTCGGGAAGAATTGCGAATGAGTAATGCGCGCGGCCGCCTCTGCTTGCAACACGCGCGCCGCCGCGATCTTAATGTCCCAACTGTTGGTCAGCGCCTCCGCCAGATAGGCAAGCAATTGCGGATCCTGAAAAGTCTCCCACCAGCCCAAATCCCCCAAGGACCCGGCGTCAGACGGAGCGTTGGTGTCGGAGGCGGCGCGCCGAAAGGCCTCAGGGGAATCCACCCCCGGACGTTTGTAGTCCGGGCCGACAGCGCAACCGGCTAGGAGCAAGGCCAGGCCGAGCGAAGCACAAAGAAAGGTAGGAAGGATTTTCATCTTTCAGCAGCGTTCAGTTTTTGGCCAGCAACGCGCGTTTGGCGGCCGCCAGTTCCTTGAGTTGTTCCTTGCCGACTTTCGGATAAGCGAGATTCAGCGAGGCCAGAGTATGGATCACCGCAGCGGCCACCACCACCCGCGTAAACCACTTGTTGTCCGCCGGCACGACGTACCAGGGGGCATAGGGAGCCGCGGTGTTTTGGATCATTTCCTCATAGGCCTCATGATATTCATCCCAGAAACCGCGCTCTTTCATATCCGCGGCCGAGAACTTCCAGTTCTTGTTGGGATTCTCCAACCGTTCGAGAAACCGGCGTTTTTGTTCCTTCTTCGAGACGTGCAGGAAGAATTTGCAAATGGCAATGCCGTTATTGGTCAGGTACCGCTCGAAACTGCGAATGTCCCGGAAACGTTCCGCCCAAATGCTCTTGCGGATGAGTTCAGACGGGAGCTTTTGCGCGGTCAGGAACTCGGGGTGAACGCGGACGACCAGAGTCTCCTCGTAATAACTGCGGTTGAAGATCCCGATGCGCCCGCGCTCCGGCAGGCAACGCATGCAGCGCCAGAGATAATCATGATCGAGTTCCTCACCGGTCGGGGCCTTGAAGGAATAGACCTGACACCCCTGCGGATTGACGCCCGACATGACGTGTTTGATGGCGCCATCTTTGCCGGCGGCGTCCATGGCCTGAAAAATCAGGAGCACCGCCCATTTGTCCTGCGCGTAGAGTTTATCCTGCAACTGCGCCAGCACCTCGACTCCCAGGGCCAGCGCTTCCTTGGCCCGCGGTTTGTCTTCGGACTTCAATCCCAGCGTGTCACCCGGCTTGACGTGCTTGAGCCGGAACTTCTCGCCCTGCGTGACGCAGAAGGGCACGGCGAATTTGCGCGCCCGGTTGATAATATCCTTTGCCTTCATTAATGGGCTCCTCCCTTGGCCTCCCCGGTTGCTACCGGAGGGGCGGGGGCAGGGGCAGCCGGGCCCTTGCCCTCTGCCGGTTTGGGTTTCTTGCCGCGCTCGACGATCCGTTGCACGAACACGTAACAGACCGGGATGATGAACAAGCCCAAGGCTGTGGCGATGGTCATGCCATAGACCACGCCCGTGCCCATCGTGCTGCGGGCCGCAGCTCCGGATCCTGTGGCCAGCATCAGCGGCACGCAGCCAAGGATGAACGCGAATGAAGTCATCAGGATGGGCCGCAACCGCAGCCTCGAACCTTCGACCGCGGCATCGAGGATCTCCACGCCCTCCTCGCGTTTCATCTTGGCGAACTCCACGATCAGAATGGCATTCTTGGCCGCCAACCCAATCAGCATGACCAGCCCAACTTGCGCGTAGACATTCAGCTCATAGTTCCGCACTAACATGCCGACCAGGGTGCCCAACACCACCGTCGGCGTGGCCAGCAAGACCGAAAAGGGCAGACCCCAGCTTTCATACTGCGCGGACAGCAGCAGAAAAACGAAAAGCACCGCCATGCCAAAGATCACGGGCGCCTGGCCTTCGGACTTTTTCTCCTGGAGCGTGAGGCCCGACCATTCATAGCCCGTTTCGCTGGGCATGGTTTTCATCACTTCTTCGATGGCCCGGATGGCCTGCCCGGAACTGTAGCCGGGCGCCGGCGCCCCCATGATCTCGGCGGCGTTGTAGAGATTGAAGCGTGTCACCAAGTTGGGACCGGACATCTTGTTGATGGTCACCAACGTGCACAATGGCACCATCTGCCCACCGTTGTTGCGCACGTAGAAGTCCCCGATGTCCTCCGGCTTGTCCGTAAACTGGGCTTCGGCCTGCAGGAAGACCTTATAAACCCGGCCGAAGCGGACGAAATCATTGACGTACAGCCCGCTCAAGTAGGTCTGGAGAGTGGCGAACACACTGTTCACCGGCACCCCCAACGTGCGCGCTTTCTCCCGGTCCAGTTCGACTTTCACCTGCGGAGTATCGGGATTGAAAGTCGTGCTGACGCGGCCGATCTCCGGGCGTTTGGCCACGGCGGCGGTGAGTTGCTGCACGTAAGCGGCCAGTTGCGCGATGCTGCCGCCCGATCGATCCTGCAACTGCATGCTGAATCCCGACACATTGCCGTAGCCTGGCAACGGAGGCGGGCCGAAAGCAAAGGCGCGCGCGCCGGGGATAGCCGCGAATTTCTTGGTCCATTCGCGGGCCATGAAGCTGGCGTGTTGTTCCGGTGCCTTGCGCTCCTCCCACGGTTTGAGCCCAACAAACATGAGGGCCGCATTGGGGAAGTTGAGTGAGTTAAGGATGTTCATCCCAGCCAGAGCGACCGCCGAACGCACCCCTGGAGTGTTGCCCACGATGGCCTCGACCCGTTTGAGCACTTCGTCCGTGCGCTGCAGCGACGCGCCTTCCGGCAGTTCAACGGCCACGAATAGGTAGCCCTTATCCTCGTCGGGAATAAAGCCGCCCGGCACAAACTTGCCGAGCACCCAGATGCCAACGACCACCGCCACGAGCAGCAACATGGAGAAGGTGGCCTTGCGGGCGAGGCCGCCGACGATACTGCCGTAATGGCTGCCTAACCAATCGAATGTCTTGTTAAACCACTTGAAGAATTTGGCGATGGGCCCTCGCCCGGGCGTTGGCTTCCTGAGCAGTAAAGCCGACAAGGCAGGGCTCAGGGTCAGCGCGTTGATGACCGAGAAGACCACGGCCACGGCAATCGTGAGCGCGAATTGGCTGTAGAGCTGACCCGTCACGCCGCCCATGAACGCCACCGGCACGAACACCGCGCAAAGGACCAACCCGATGGCCACCACCGGGCCTGACACTTCTTTCATCGCTTGGCGCGTGGCTTCGACGGGGTCTTTGCCGTGCTCGATGTGATGCTGCACCGCTTCGACCACCACGATGGCATCGTCCACCACAATGCCGATGGCCAGGACCAGGCCGAACATGGTCAGCACGTTGACGCTGAAACCCAGGACCGGAAACATGATGAAGGCCCCCAGCAACGAGACGGGCACGGTGCACATCGGAATAATGGTGGCGCGAAAGCTCTGCAGGAAGACGTAAACCACGATCAACACCAGCACCACCGCTTCAAAAAGCGTATGCACGATCTCCTCCATTGACGCTTTGATCGGCAGAGTCGAATCAAGAGTGACGTCGTAATCCATGTCCGGCGGAAACCGTTTCTTCGCATTCTCCAGGATTTTTGTTACGTTCTCCGCTGTTTCGATGGCGTTGGCCCCGGGCGCCAGATAAACGCCGATGGCGCCCGCAGGCGATTTATTCAGGCGCGCGCGCAAATCATAGGTTTGCGCGCCTAACTCCACCCGGCCGACATCCTTGATCTTCACTTGCGAACCATCGGGATTGGAACGGATGATGATTTCCTCAAACTCCTTGGGATCCTTGAGCAGACCGAGGGCGCGAACGTTGAACTGGCTTTCCTGGCCGGGCGGGGCGGGCTCGGCACCGATGCGGCCGGCGGGGGACTGGGCATTTTGCTCCTTGATTGCGTTCTGAACGTCATCAGGCGAAATGCCCAGCGAAGCAAGCCGGTCAGGCCGCAGCCAAACCCGCATGGTATAATCCTGCGCGGTGAAATTCTTCACATCGCCCACGCCACGCACCCGCTTGATGGCGTCGACCAAGTTGATGTCGCAATAATTGCCCAAAAAGATCGCGTCGTAGGTGCCCTTGGGAGACGACAGCGCCACCACCATCAGGATATCCGGACTGGAACGGTTGACGACCACCCCTTCCTTTTTGACCGCGTCCGGCAGCTGCGCCTCGGCCTGGCCAACACGGTTCTGCGTATTGACCTGCATAATGTCCACGTCCGTGCCCACGTCGAAATACACGTTGAGGGTAAGTTTGCCGTCATTGGCGTTGTAAGATTGGAGATAAAGCAGTTTGTCCACGCCGTTGACCTTGGATTCAATGGGAGTCGCCACCGATTCCATGACTGCTTCCGCGGCGGCGCCGCGGTAAGTTGTGGTGACCTGGATCATGGTCGGGCTCACCGGCGGATACTCCGAGATGGGCAGGCGCTTGAGGGTGATTAACCCCACGATCACCGTCAGGATGGCAATAACCATCGCCACAATCGGGCGGCGGATGAAAAAGTCGGCCATAACAATTACTCCTTGGGCTTGGGCTCCTCAGATTGAGACGCGGCCGATTTGGCCGCCTGCGCGATCTGGCCGGCCGTCAGCGGCTGAACCAGCGCGCCTTCCCGGACTTTTTGCAGGCCTTCCACCACGATGCGGTCGCCCGCTTTGAGGCCATCGGTCACCAGCGCGTTTTCGCCGATGGGTTCGCCCACCTTCACGGAACGTTGCGCCGCTTTGTTGTCCGGGCCGATGACCCACACGAAATTCTTCCCCTGCAATTCGGCCACGGCGCGTTCCGGGATCAGAATGCTGTCGGCGCGGGCGCCGAGGTCGATCTTGATGCGCCCGAACATACCGGGCCGCAGCAACTTCTCCGTGTTCGCAAACTCCGCCCGCACACGCAGCGTGCCGGTCTTGATATCCACCGCCCGATCAATAAAAACGAACTTGCCTTTGGCCGGATGCACCGAACCGTCGGTGAGAATGAGGGTGACAGGCAGTTCCGCGACCTGCTTGCCGGTGCGCCGGACTTCCGTCTCGGCTTTGAGATACTGTGCTTCGCTGACCGCGCAATAGAACCAGATGGGATCGAGGGTGGACATGGTGGCCATCAGGGTGGGTTGCCCTTTGCCGACCAGTTCCCCCACCGAAACCTGTTTCGCGCCAATTAACCCGCTGATGGGCGCGTGCACGTCGCAATAACCCAAGTCGATGATCGCCGACTCGACGCGGGCCTGTGCCGAGAGCACACTGGCCTTGCCCACTTCCACCGAGGCGAGGGCATTATCCAGGTCCTGTTGCGGAATGGCCTTCTTCTCGGCCAGTGGGGTCAGGCGAGCCACATCTTTTTCATATTTGTGCAACCCCGCCTTGGCCTCGGCCAGCATGCCGTTGGCCGCGGCCAGGCGTTGCTCGAACGGCTTCTTGTCCAGCAGGAAAAGAGGAGTGCCCTCCTTCAACTCCGTGCCCTCCGCGAAGAGGACCTTGTCCACGAACGCCTCGACACGCGCGCGCACCTCGACGTTCTGTGGGGAGTCCAACTGCCCGATGATTTCCGTGGTCATCGGCGCGTTGGTCGTCGTGATGTCCGCCACCTGCACGACTGGCGGCGGCAAGGCCGCGGGCGCGGCCTTCTTGCAGCCACCCAGGGCGAGGGCGAGGCCGACCGCCAGCGCGGCCCACACCGGCCCTGCCACCCGGAGCCCTGGGATTCTCCAACGACTGGCTTGGTTATCGTTTATGTTTTGCATAATCTCGTCCTGACCGTAAGCGACACATTTCGTCCCCCGGCGCAATCGCATCCTGCTCCAAGATCGCGTTCGCGCCGCAAATCCATGGGAGCGTCGGCCGCCCAAAGAATCGGATTGGGCTTGGAAACAGCTCCGCGGAGTGGGAGGAGTTTGTCCAGCGGCCGCGGGTTCTCAAGCTCAATCGAACAAGGAATAAACCATTCCAAGCTGGACCCGCCAATGGTCATCGCTGTCCACTCCGTTGCGGGCTTCTTTAATCCCGTAAAGACCTTCCAGGCCGACACTGAGCCGTTTGCGCAGCTGCCAGATGAGGTTGGCGCTGGCATAATGGCTGGTGTGATAAAAAGTGGCCGCCTGCCCGGAGGCGTTGTCGAGATTCACATAACCGTACGTGACGGTGGAGCGAAAGTGCTCGTTCCAACGATGGGTGAAGCCAACCATGGCACTCCAATAAGCCAGGGCCTCGAGGTTCCCGTTGGCATCGAAGGCCGCGTCACTATTCAGGAAGCTCGCGTCGTTGCCCATGCCGCCCACCCCTTCGCCGTAAACGCCCAGGAGTTGCAACGCGTCGCGCTTCGTCACATCGATGCCTGCCCCCAGGTTCACCCCCCAGCCCAAGACATGGTGGGAATCGCCCGCCCCATCTTTCACGCCCAGATCGCGGAACATCGTGCTGAATTGCAGATGACCAAAGCCTTCCTTCTCGAACCGCGTATTGAATCCAAGGTCCGGCACGCGGGTCAGGGTAGAGCCGCCGGGGTTGGGCCCTGAGTTGACGTCCACAAATATGTCGGGCTTTTCCAGCCCGAAGGTGGTGTTCCAGTTATCGCTCCAGGCGTAGGTATATTGCGCGACCGGGCGGCGGGAAAAGATGACCGCGTTCGGTCCCTCATAATCCACCGTGTCGGGCCACGTGTCCGGATCCTCCCAAACCCCGTAAGTGAAGCCGGCTTTGAAGCCGTAGAGCTGTCCGTAAATGTGCTGCACCCGATAGCGCATGTCGGCGGTGTCCGAGCCGAAGAAGTCATTCTGGTAATAGAACCGGAAGTTGCCGTTCATCTCGGGGGCACGCACATCCAAGCGCAGTTGCGTGGCGTTGGCGCTGACGTTGGCCTGCTCGCCGCCGCCGTAATTGGCGTCGCCTTTCAGCGGGAACAGGGCCGGCGCGAAACGGTGTTTGCTGCCAGGATTCGCGTTGTCCGAGATCACATCCAGGTGCGGCTTGGCATTAAACTTAATCAAGGCCGGCGTGTTTGGGATCGGAATGAACCCTTGATACTTCGGGTCGAGGGTGAAGTCCTTCGGGCGGGACGCGGCCTCCTGCTTGTCATCGAGAGCTCCGCGGTCGGTCACCGGGCTTTGGTGGCCGATTTGCTCGCCGGCCGCAACCTTTTCCACCGTGCGGAAGGAAGGCGACGTCTCCGCATTGACCCCGGGCACAGCGGCCGCCGGTTTAGCCGGCTTGGCCTTCTCGAGGTCTGCAATCCGCGCGTTCTGCGCGTCAATGGTCTTTTGCATCTGCTCGAGCAGCGCCTTGAGCTGTTTAAATTCTTCCGTGGTCTGGGCGCGCAGGACAGGCGCGATTAGAACGGAGAGGGCAATCGCCGCCGCCCAGGCCAGCCGGAGGTTGGTTTGCGATCGTGGTGTTTTCATGGTGATGGTGTTGGAGTGAGTGCTTGCCTGAGTCAAGATGTGAGATCGGTGATTCAATCCATTCATCAATACTGGTAGAAGAGTTCCTGGAGCTTCTTCACGTCGCTCGTCTTGCCCAAACCGAGCATCAGGAGAATGCGCGCCTTCTGCGGGCTCAATTCCATCCCGGCGATGAAGCCTAGTTTATCGTCGTTGACTTCGACGTTGCGGTCCACGATGCCACTGCCGGTCCGGGAACAACGCACCACCGCCACTCCTTTCTGGGCCGCTTTCTCCAGCGCGGCAATGACCGCGTCGGTCGAATTGCCGTCCCCCACCCCGGCCAGGACAATCCCCTTCACGCCATGCTCGACGAGGGTATCAATGATGTCACCGCCCAGGTTGGCGTAGGAGTAAACGACTTCGACGCGCGGCAGGTTGGCCACCGTGAGCCCATCCAGCGAAAACTCGCTGCGCGTGGTATGGCGAACGGTGCTGGACGAATAGAAGAATGCCTTGCCCGTATTCATCATGCCGGCGATGCCGCGATTGGGCGACGCGAACGTATCCAGGCGCGTGGTGTGCATCTTCTGGGCTTCGCGCGCGTAATGAATCGTGTCGTTGAGAATGACCAGCGGCCCGCGGCCTTTCGCCTCGGGGCTGCCGGCCAGGGCGACGGCGTTGTAGAGGTTGATCGGGCCGTCCGCGCTGATGGCAGTGGCGGGGCGCATCGAGCCAACCAGCACCACCGGCTTGTCGCTCTTTACCACCAGGCTCAGGAAGTAACCCGTCTCCTCCATGGTATCCGTGCCGTGCGTGATGACCACGCCGTCCACGTCGTCGCTCTGGAGTGTTTCGTTGACGCGCGCGGCGAGCTTGAGCCAGACCTCGTGGTTCATGGTTTGGCTGCCGATGTTGGCCACCTGTTCGCCGGACATTTCGGCGATGTTCTTGAGCTGTGGCACGGCTTTGATCAGATCGTTGACCGAGAACGTGCCAGACTTGTAACCGGCGTCGGCCTGCGTGGCCTGCGCTCCGGCAATCGTCCCGCCCGTGGCCAGGACCTTGATCTTGGGCAACGCCCCGGCCGCGGGCGCCAATGCCAAGGTGAGGACGAGAAGCAGGATGGATCCAGTCGTCTTCATAGGGCTGTGTTGGTTTGAGGAACGGGCTGCTTCAAGCCCGCACCAAGGAGGTCCGTGGTCATGGGTTAACGAGTCAAGCGGGGATGAGTCATGTTCTCCGGCTTCAACAATTCGTCGAGTTTCTCCTTGGTCAGCCAGCCCTTGGCGATGACAAGGTCATAGACACTGCCGCCGGTCTTAAGGGCTTCCTTGGCGATCGCGGCGGACTTTTCGTAGCCCAGCACGGGGTTGAGGGCGGTCACCAGGCCGATGGAGTTCTGGACATATTCGCGGCAACGCTCGCGGTTCGGCTCGATCCCGGCGATGCAGCGTGAGGCCAGAACGATGGCCGCGTTCCGCAGCAGACTCAGGCCGAAGAACAGGTTAAAGGCGATGATCGGCTCCGCCATGTTCAACTCCAGTTCGCTCGCCTCGGAAGCCATCGAGACGGTCACGTCGTTGCCAATGATCTGGAAACAAATCTGGCTGACCACCTCCGGCACGACCGGGTTGACTTTGCCCGGCATGATGGACGATCCGGGTTGCATCGCGGGCAGCCGGATCTCATACAAGCCGCAACGCGGACCCGAAGAGAGCCAGCGCAGGTCATTGCAGATTTTCGACAACTGCACGGCGGCGGTTTTCAGCGCGCCGCTCATGAGGGCGAATTCGCCGGAATCCTGGGTGGCTTCCACGAGGTTTTCAGCCAGGCGCACCGGCGCGCCGGAGATCTCCGCGAGCTTTTTGGTGCAAAGCGGAGCGTAACCGGGCGGGCTGTTTAGTCCCGTGCCGATGGCGGTTGCGCCCATATTGGTTTCCAGTAACTCGTGGCCGGTCTGTTCGAGATGGTGCAGGTCGTCGCCGATCATGATCGTATAGGTGCTGAATTCCTGGCCGAAC
>DATLUX010000235.1:0-15862 GCA_035577805.1 Verrucomicrobiia bacterium | reverse complement strand
CCCCAATATGGCGGCGTCCGTCTGGGCACCGATCCAAAGAAACCGTTGCCCTTCATTCAGCCGCCGCCCAACACCATCACTCCGGAGGAACAACTGGAGAATCTAACGCTGCTGGGCCGGCTCAATCATCTGGCGGGAATCGATTATCCCGATGACAAACAGTTGCTGGCCCGGATTCGCAGTTATGAGCTGGCCTTTCAGATGCAAAGCAGCGTGCCGGAAACGTTGCAGTTGGAAAAGGAGACCGACGCCACGCGCCGCCTTTACGGCTTGGACCGCTCCGAGTGCAAGACCTTCGGTGAACAATGTCTGGTGGCCAGGCGCCTGGTGGAACGCGGTGTGCGTTTTGTCCAGGTTTTCCACGGCGGCGGCGGCGGCGGCGAATGGGATGCCCATTCGGACATCAAAGGCAATCACGGCAAACTCTCGGCTCAGGTGGATCAACCGATCGCGGCCCTGCTCCAGGATCTCAAACAGCGCGGTTTACTTGATGAGACCCTGGTGGTGTTCGGCACCGAGTTCGGACGTTCCCCCGGCGCTCAAGAAAGCGGACGCGACCATCATCCGCAGGGTTTTTGTGCCTGGCTGGCCGGAGGCGGCATCCGGGGCGGTGTGCAACACGGCGTGACGGACGAACTCGGGTTTCACGCGGTGGAAGACCCGCACTATGTCACGGACATCCACGCCACCGCTTTGCATCTCTTGGGGCTGGACTCGCATCGCCTCGAGGTGCCCGGTCGCAAACGGCTTGAATTGGATCATGGCGAGCCCATTCGGGCGATCCTCCAAGGTTAGAGTCCTTGATTCTGCAATGAAGGGGTGAGCAGATCAAGTTTTCAAGCGGCTAGTGCCAGTTTCGCTGCGCAATAGGCATTCAAGGCGTTCTTGAATCGAGCGAAGCCCAGCCGAACTCACCCTATGGAAGGTGCGATCGATCTTATTCCGCGGCGAACTCCTGTTTAATGCCGAATTTAGCGATGCGTTTACGCAACGTGGAGCGGGTGATGCCAAGGAGCTTTGAAGCCTGGACTTGGTTGCCTCGGGTCTCGATCAACGCCTGGATGATCAATTCGCGTTCAACCGCCGGGAGCACCCGCAGACGCGCGTCCAGGCGGGCATGTTGAAATAGCGCCCTGGCCAGGGACGGGACGCTGGTGTCTCCGAGCGCGCCCGGAGCGGGTTGCGTCCCACCGGAGGAGGGCGACAGCGCGGGCGCGGCCTGGCCGCCGGGCGGCAGACGCGGAGTCGTCACTTCCGGAGGCAAATCCGCGGGCAGGATGACCTCGCCTTTGGCGACGACCAGTGCGCGTCGGATGACGTTCTCGAGCTCCCGCACGTTACCCGGCCAGGTATGGGCTTGCAGCAGGTTGAGTGCATCCAGAGAAATGTTGTGAGGCGTGGTGGCCTGTTCTTCGGCAAACTTTTTCAGGAAATAATTAACCAGCAGCCGAACGTCACCGGGCCGCTCGCGCAACGGGGGCAGGGCAATCCGAACCACGTTCAACCGATAAAAGAGGTCTTCGCGGAATTGTTTGGTGGCGACGGCCCTCTCCAGCGGTTGGTTGGTGGCGGCGATCACGCGCACGTCCACCTGGATGGTTTGATTGCCGCCGACCCGTTCGAAGCTGCCCGATTGAATGACCCGCAGGATCTTGGTCTGGGTGGCCAGGGTCATGTCTCCGATCTCATCCAGAAACAGGGTTCCCTGATTGCATTGCTCGAACTTGCCAATGCGTTGATGGGTGGCTCCCGTGAAAGCGCCTTTCTCGTGTCCGAACAGTTCGCTTTCGAGAAGATTTTCCGGGATGGCGGCGCAATTGATGGCCACGAACGGTTGATCGGCGCGCCGGCTATGGCTGTAGATAGCCCGGGCCACCAACTCTTTCCCGGTGCCGCTTTCGCCGGTGATGAGGGCCGTGGCGTCCGAAGCCGAGAGCTGGCCGATGAGCTTGAACACGTTTTGCATGGCCTGGCAGCGGCCCACGATGCCCAGATCGTAATCCTCCGATTGCAGCAGCGGCTCGTAGGACACCACCTGTTTCATCGCCCGAGCCGCTTTGAGGGCTTCGAAGACGGTCTCCTTCAGTCTGGGCACATCAAAGGGTTTGAGGAGATAATCGTAAGCGCCCAATTTCATGGCTTCGATGGCGGCCTGGGTCGTGCCATAGGCCGTCATCATGATCACCGGCAGACGCCCATCCAGCTTGCGCAACCGCCGGAGCGTTTCCAGCCCGTCCATAACGCCCATGCGGATGTCCATGATTACCAAGTCAGGCTTGAGCTTGGGGACGGCCTTGAGCGCCTCTTCCCCGCTGCTGGCCGTGGTCAGTTGGATCTCGGAGGAATCAAAAATCCGGCGGAACGAATATTGCACGTCCGCCTCATCATCAATCAGTAATAGCTTATCCATGACGACTCTGCGGCGCACACGATGCCTGCCGGGAACAGTCCTGACAATAGCGGGATTTATGGGTGCCCGCCTAACTTCCCTGTTGAGGCGATCATAGACCGGTAGGTGTCTAGCCAATCATGCGTACTGGACTAGGCGCGACTCCCTCTCCCCTCAACGGGGAGAGGGTGGGGTGAGGGGTGAGAGGGGTCCCGACGGCCTACCCAACTATGGCCGTATCTCAGACGCGCATTCTGCTGTAGCGGCGGTCTGCGACCGCCGAATGAGATGGAAAATGAGATAAGGAGTCGGCGCCCACCAGAGGGCCGCTACAGCAAATGGAGAGCTCTGTGAAGCGCTTCTTGGATACATAGCAAGCGCGGGCACGTGGGGTATTCCCACCCTGGCCCTCTCCCCGTTGAGGGGAGAGGGAGACTGTCGCTGCTTTTCCGCCTAGGTTTGCGGCGGGTTCCAAATCGTGGCGGCGATGTAACGGTTACCGTCCGGCGTATCGTGATAGTAATAGACCGTGACCAACTTGCCGTCCGGCCGTTGCACGGTACGTGGATAACCGACGTCGCGTCCGCCGCCATCGTCGCGCAGAATAATCTCCCGGGTCCACGTCTTGCCGCCGTCTGGGCTGATTCGGGCGCGGAGGCCAAACGGCGCGGCGCGATAACCGTAGGTCAGGCACACGCGCCCATCGGCCATCCGAATCATGCTGGGCGGATTGCCTTCGCCAGTGTCGGGTGCCGGCGTGCCATCCAGCGTCCATGTCCTGCCGCGGTCGGTTGAGCGATGGGTTTGGATCCAGCTTTTATCGCCTTGGCGACAGCGAATGGCGGACAGAAACTCGCGTTCGCCCAACCGGATGGTGGAAGGCATAATCGCATAACCTTCCGGTTCGCCAGCGATCCAGCTGAGGAATTCCCAGGACCTGCCGCCGTCGATGGTGCGCGCGGAAAAAGGGCGGCCCTCCTGCCCGTTGGCTTTAGGCGCGGTCAAGAAGAGGAAGCATTCATGCGGGCCGGTCACAACATAATCAGTGCGTGCGGCTACTCCTTGTTGTCCGAATAACGGCAGACGGAACGGGCCTGCCCAGGCCTGCCCGCGATTGGTGGAGCAATAGAAGCGGGCCGGGCCGGCGTTGGCGTCGGTCATGCGCAACGTCATGGCAAAATCCGGGTGCTGAAAGTTGATCCCGCCCGGGCAATCCTGCCAGGGCCGTTCTTGCAAGCCCGGCGGGGTCACGCCATGGAGGGCGGGGCCGGTGGGAATCAGCGCGCCTTGGGCGGAGGGATCTTCGATCGTCCAGCTCTCGCCTCCGTCGCGGCTGCGCGCCAACAGATGTTCCTCAGGCCGTTCGCGGTCGATGGCGTGACGCGTTGGCCCGAGGTCCTTATGATAACCGGCGGAAAACCCCACCAGGATCTCGTTGTCCCACGACCAGATCCCGTGGTTGGCCGGCCAGCCGCCAAATCGGCCAGGCTGGCCGTAAACCTTGACGTGTTTGCTGACCGGATCCGCACGCACCAGCAGCCCACCGGTTTCTGAGGACGCGGGCAAAACAGCTTTCACTCCGCGCGGATTGCGAACGGTGAGGACTCCGGTCAGATCGGATAACGCCCCGGCAAGTTGAGCGACGATGGCGGGTCGATCGTGGGCGTCTTCCACCCGGCAATTGGCGAACTCGATTCCGCCGGCTTTTGCGGTCCAGCCCGGTTTGGACTCATCGAAGACGATGGGAGCCCACGGCTGGTCGGACTGGCGCCGCCGGGCGCCGTCGCGGACCGTGCAGTCCACGAAACGCACGCGGGCACCCGCCGCCGCTTTGTCGCGAACGTTCAGGCCATGGCCGTCGGTGCCGGCCACCGAACAGGTGCGGAATTCGATCAAACCTGCCGGGCCATCGTCTCGAATCCGGCCGATTTGGATGCCGGCTCCGCGCCGACTCGTGACGTAGCAGCGGTCAAAGAGGATGGAAACATCGCCCGACCCGCGCCGCATCTGCTCGAGGATCACGGCGATGCCTTGGCCTTGATTGTCTTCAAAATGGCAGCCGCGGAATACTACGTTGCGAAGGATTTGGTCGGCGTTCTCTGGCTCGAGGCTCACGCCGGCTGACGGGGCTGTGCCCCAGGTATTCTTGAACACGCAGTCCTCGACGTTTAACCCGTCTACGGAAAGTGCGCTCAGTCCCTGGCTGGAATTGTTGTCGCAGATGACGTCCCGCAGATGGATATCGCGGCAAGGCCGACCCTTCTCACCGGTGAGAAGGAGACCGTCGGCGCCGCCGTCGCGCAGCGTCAATCCCAGGACCTGGCCATGAGCAACCCCGTTCAGACGGAGGACCGCGCGTCTTTCGGCGCGCGACTGGACGCCGGCCCGGTTGGCCTGGGCGCCGCCGGCGGATTCGCCCACCGCTGGTCTCGGGTTCATCAGGTAATCTTCCTTCTGCATTCGGATCGTGGCGCCGTAGCCGCGCACGGTGAGGTTCGACAGGTTCGAGCCGCTGAACATGGAGCCCGTTCGGCTGCGGTCGTCCCCTCGTTTCGCGCTGATGACGGCGCCTTCTTCGAAGATCAATTCCTGGTTGCCGGCCAGTGTGATCGGGCGAACGATCCAATCCTGGCCCAGGTTGGGGACAAACACCTTGGTTGCGCCGGACTGAATGGCTCCTTGCAGCGCGGCGGTGGCATCTCGTTCATCAAACCCCCACCAGGCCGCATTGGCGGCAGGACGTTTCCCGGCTCGGACTTCCTCGACCGCTTTGGGATCCTTGACGTTGGTGAACAACTGCGGCGCGTCCAGGATCGCGTTTTCCTCGAACACCGCGTGATGAATCACCGTGCGTTGGTCGGAAGTGAAAACCACATGGATCTTCTTGTCCTTGGTTTGGACCGCGTAAGGGTACGCGAAGTCGCGGCTTTCGCCTTCGGCAATGTTCACGCGAAAGGGATAGCTGCGGTTGTGATCGATCGAAATGGCCACGGTCAAAGGATCGCGCTCCGCCATGCTGTGATTGTAGACGAGCAAAAAGTGACCGCTCGCCAGCCGGAGAAAATCCACGGCCGCGTTTGGATTCGGCCAGGTCGTGTCTGCGCCTTCACTCCAGGTGCGGCCGCGATCCCATGATTCGGAGCGGATGATATAACCCTTGGTCTCCGGCCCATAGCCGCCCCCGCGCCGGCAGTACGCCACCAGATGATCGTCAGTCAGCGCCGCCACCGCTGGTTGGATGTTGCCGTTCTTGGACCGAATCCGCGTGCTCTCGGACCATTTTCGGTTGCGGACATCGTAGCGCAGGAACAGCGACGTACTCTGCGCGCCGACCAGTTCCGGATCGTGGCCCGTCTCGTGGTAGATCGGCAGCAAATAATCTCCGCCGGCCAGGACCAGGGGATGTCCGCGCACCATCATGCCCTCTTCGAAAGCCAACACGGTGGGATCGGACCAGGTGCGGGCGCCATCGCGAGAGATCTTGGCTTGGATGCGTGAGGTGGACCAGGTTTCGCCATAGCGCACGACGTAAAACAGCCAGACCCAACCATCAGGCGCCTGCCAGATCACCGGGTTGCCCTCCGAAACCATCGGCGTGTCGGCGATGACTTCCGGTGCCGTCCAGGTGTCGCTCCCCTGTCGGCGGCGGATCGCGTAGACGGCCGTGTCGGTGGCATACTCTCCCGAACCGCCATAAAAGCTCAGCAAGAGATCGCCATTGTCGAGTTCCGTTAACGAGGCGGGATGTTTGTAGTGGCCGCCGGGATGTTCCGGGCCGAGGACCCGTTCGATCGCGATAGCATCGGTGGCTGCTCCGGTTGAGGGCGGCAAGAGTATCAAGCACGTGAACGCCATCCACAGCGCCGCTAGAACCTGGATAGCTTCCACGCGCACATCATGCGCACGAACATTGGGGCCATGAACCCAACCCAATCTCACGTAGCAGCCGAGGTAACGAGGCGCTGATCTTTTTCCCGGAGAGCGCGTTGGGGCAGAGTGAGCCCCTTCGACAAGCTCAGGGCAGGCTTCCTGACGTCGGCTGCTACTTGAGGGTCGGTTCATGGAGAGCCTCCATCTGCTTTTGCACACGCATTGGGACCTTGAACCCTTCCTTCCCGAAGACGCCCCCGGGTTTCCGCTTTCCGCCTTCCGCTTTCCGCTTTTCCCCCACGGTTCATGGGTACGCCGGACCTCCGATCTCGGGCTCTTCATGTCGGCTGCCACGCTACGGAGGATGAACGGCGGTGCTGGTCGCGGTTTGGGATTCACGGGACCTTGAATTTCAAGAACGTGTCGAACAAGTCAAGTATTGCCGCGCTTATGTCGATCGGAGAGCGTGGAGGCGCTTTAGGATCGCGCCCATCTGGCAGACAGGTGGCCTAGCTGGCCGCTGAGCAGCCTGGAAGAATCTTGCTGTGACGGGAAAGGGGGTTTACCAACAAAGTCTTGAATCCTCTTTGCGCTCAGGCAATCTAAAGACCTCTCTCCACACCCAAAGAAGTATGAAGTCTCTACCAATACCGTTCTTGTGTTGTCTGCTGGCTTCGCTGTCGACTTTCGCCCAGTCGATCGTGATCAATGAGGTCATGTACCACCCGGCTCCGACCATGCCGGAGGACACCAGCCAGGAATGGATCGAGTTGTTCAACCGCTCGACCAACGTGGTGAACTTGAAAGACTGGCGGATCGACGCCGGCGTCACCTATCAGTTTCCGGTGGGCACGTTAATTCAGCCCGGCGATTACCTGGTGGTGGCCGCGAGCGCGACCAATTTCCAGGCCCATTATCCAGGAGTGACGAACGTGGTGGGCGATTGGGTTGGCCAATTGAGCAACAGCGGAGAGCTAATCCGATTGCGGGATGCAGACGGAGAGACTATCGACCAGGTGGCGTATGCGGATTCGGGCGATTGGGGCGTGCGCCAGCGTGTGCCCGATCCGACCGCCGGCCTGCCTGGCTGGGAATGGGTGGCGGTGGCCGACGGCGCGGGGCGATCGATGGAATTGGTGAACGCGGCGTTGCCCAACGCTTCCGGTCAGAATTGGGCGCCAAGCAGCGTCGCGGGGGGCACTCCGGGCGCAGCGAACTCCGTGCAACAGTCCAACATCGCCCCGATGATTGTGGAGACCACTCATTTCCCGGCCGTGCCGAAATCGGGTCAAACGGTAACGGTCAGTGCTCGGCTGGTGGACGAAGGGTCTAACGTTTTGGCCAGCGTTTACTTCCGTAATGCCACGGCGTCGTCGCCGCCCGCGTTCAGTTCGGTCCCGATGTTCGATGATGGTGCGCACAATGACGGGTATGCACACGACGGCGTGTATGCAGCGATCCTGCCGGGGCAAACCAACGGCAGCGTCGTCGAGTTCTACGTTCAAGCTTCGGATGGGGCGAATTCGCGGACCTGGCCGGCCCCGGCCGTGGACGGGCAACTGGTTCAGACGGCCAACGCGTTGTATCAGGTCGACGATGAACAGTACACCGGCAACCAACAGATCCTGCGTCTGGTCTTGACGGGCGCCGAGCGACAGACCTTGCTGACGATTAACCCCAACAGCGATGCTGCGATGAATGCGACCCTGGTCATCACCGATGATCGCGGAAGTGAGATCCATTATTTGTGCGCGGTCCGCCTTCGTGGGGCCGGCACCCGCAGCCGCCCGACCAAGAACTACCGGGTGAACCTGCCGGGCGATCGGCCCTGGAACGGGCGGACGTCGATTAATCTGAATTCCCAATACACGCATAGCCAGGTTGTCGGGAGCGTCATTGCCCAGAAATCGGGCTTGCCCGGCGCCAACGCCGTCTACGTGCAAATGCGCCTGAATGGCGTGAACCTGGCCCGAAGCGGTGTCCCGACCGGCGCGGACGGCTCGGGCTGGGGCAATTATGCGTTGCTCGAGCCGATCAATAATGAATGGGCCGGCGAACATTTTCCCAACGATCCCAACGGCAACGTCTACCGAGCCTCCTCCGGTTCGCACCAGGCTGATTTGAGCTACCGCGGGACGGACCCGGCCGCCTACATCTCGCGCGGCTATTCCAAAACCTCCAATGCTTCCGAAAATGATTGGTCGGACCTGGCCAACTTAACCGATGTCCTCAATAACACTCCCGATGCCACGTACCGCGATGTCATCAGCAACCGTTTGAACGTGCGCGAATGGATGACTTATTTCGCCGTGTTCTCCCTGACGGAATCCATGGAAACGTCTCTGGGCACCGGGGAAGGCGATGATTACGCGCTTTACCGCGGCCTGGCCGATACCCGCTTCCTGCTGATTGGGCACGACTATGACACGATCTTCGGCCAGGGTGACACCGCCGGCAATGTCAACCAATCCATCTTCGTAGCCGCGGACGCCACCGACCAACCGGCGGTCGATCGGTTCCTGAAATGGCCGGAGTTTGTCCCACTCTACTACCAGGAGCTCTATCGGCTCGCTACGACTGTTTTCTCCCCCGCCCAACTCGATCCGATCTTCGATCAGTTTCTCACGGGCGTGGCCACCGATCCAACGATCACGGCCATGAAGAACTTCGCCGCCACTCGCACGGAGCGTGTGCTCGGTCAAATCCCTCTGGCCATTCGCATCACCAACAGTCTTCCGGTGGTCAACGGCTATCCCACCACCACCGCTCCCGAGGTGTCCTTGACCGGCGCCGCCAATGCGATCCGCACCCGCAGCGTGCGGGTGAACGGACAGCCGGCCACGTGGATCCCCTGGCGCGGCGCGTGGAACGTCGCGGGCGTGTCCTTGCTGCCCGGCATCAATCGGGTGCTCGTCCAGTCGTTCGATGGAGATGGAGCCGAAGTGGAGCGCAGCACGGTGGACATTCTCTACGACGACAGTTCGGTGGCCACGGTGCCTGCGACCATTGCCGCCGACACGACCTGGACGGCAGCCGGGGGACCTTATCAAGTGGATAACTCGCTCACGGTGGAATCGGGAGCCACGCTCACGATCGAGGCCGGGACCACCGTTTTGCTGGGGTCCGGTGTGGATTTGATCGTGGCCAACGGGGGCCGATTGCTCGCGGAAGGCACCGAGACGCGGTCGATTCGATTCACGCGTCTTCCGGGCGGAGAGAATTGGGGGGGGCTGACCATCAACGGGGCCGCCGGCAGTCCGGAGACGCGGATTGGCTATGCGCACTTCGAATTCAACAACGACACGGCCATCCACGCTGCGGATGGCACCTTGTTCCTGCATCATCTCACCTTCGGCAACACTGGGCGCCAGTACGTTTCCTTGGATCGTTCGTCGTTTGTCGTGCACGACTGCGTTTTCCCTACCATCACGGCAGGGTTTGAACCCGTCCATGGCACCGGTGGGATCAAGGCCGGCGGGCACGGCGTTTTCTTCCGTAATTTCTGGGGCAAAACGATGGGTTACAACGACAGCATGGATTTTACGGGCGGCAACCGGCCGGGCCCGATCTTGCATGTGATCAACAATGTGTTTACGGGAACGGATGACGACATCCTCGATCTGGACAGCACCGATGCGTGGGTGGAAGGCAACATCTTTATGCATGCGCACCGCAACGGATCGCCCGATTCGTCGTCGGCCGTCAGCGGCGGTGCCGATAATGCGGACACGTCACAGATCACCGTCGTGGGAAACCTCATTTACGATGTGGATCAAGTGGCCAATGCCAAGCAGGGCAACTTTTACACGATCGTGAACAACACGATTGTGCGCCAAACTCACCTGGGCGGCGAAGATCCCGAAGCTGGTGTGGTCATCCTGGCTGATGCCGGCACGGTGGAGGGAGCCGGGATGTACCTCGAAGGGAATATCATCTATGACGCGGAGAAACTAGTCCGGAACCAGACCGCCTCGTTGGTCACCTTCACCAATAACTTGATGAACCTGTCCTGGACCGGGCCCGGGGGCGGGAATGTTTCGGGCGACCCTCTTCTGCGCCACGTGCCGCAGTTGGCCGAAACCACCAACTTCACCAGCTTCGCCGCTGCGCAAATATTCCGAGAATGGTTCGCGCTCCAAGAGGGCTCTCCGGCGCGCGGGGCTGGACCCAACGGCGTGGATTTGGGTGGCGCTATTCCCATCGGTGCTTCTGTCCATGTGGATCCGGCCGTCGCCATCGGCGAAGTCTTGATCAACGCCCGCGTCGGCTGGTTGCATACCGGCGATGGAGTGAAGGAATCCGGGTTTCCGCTGGGTTCGGGTTATACCGATTATCGCTGGCGCCTGGATGGCGGCGCCTGGAGCGAAGAGACGCCGATTGGCACGGAGTTGACCTTCACCGAACTGGCGCCCGGGGTCCATCGCCTCGAGGTGATCGGCAAGCGGGATTCGGGTCTTTATCAGGATGACGCCCTCTTTGGAACGGAAGCGGTGGTGAGCGGCCAGACGTTCCTGGTGCTGGAAAGCGCCCCGGCCCAAGTCGTCCTCAACGAAGTGTTGGCGGCGAACAATTCTGCTTACGAAGTTAATGGCGGTTTCCCGGATGTCATCGAGCTACGTAACGCCGGAGGCACCGCCGCCAATGTGAGCGGATGGAGCCTCAGCGACGAGGCCAACAGCCCCAGGAAATTCGTCCTGCCCGCCGGGACGCTCTTGCAGCCGGGCGCGTTTCTCGTGCTCTTGGCCGATAGCGGCACCGGTTCGGGATTGCATACCGGTTTCGCGTTGGATCAAAAAGGGGAAACCTTAAGTTTGTATTCGGCCAATGGGGACCTGGTCGATCGGGTGCAGTTTGGGATCCAGTTGCCCGATTTGTCGATTGGACGCGACGGGTCAGGGAATTGGGCGCTCTGCTATCCCACGCTGGGAGCCGCCAATGTGCCGCACGCGGTTTCCGAGCCGAGCGTGCTCAAGATTAACGAATGGTTGGCCAACAGCCGAACCTTGTATGTGGACGACTTCGTTGAGATTTACAATCCGAGTGGCGCACCGGTCCTGCTGGGAGGCTTGCATCTGACCGATCAGACTTTGGGCTGGCCCGGCCAACATCAAGTGACCCCGTTAACGTTCATGCGCCCGCATGGGCATTTTGTTTTCATCGCGGACGGCGATGAAGAGCAGGGACCCGAACATTTGAACTTCAAGCTGGCGTCGGAAAACGGATCGATCGGTCTGTTTGATGCCGGCACCAACCTGATCGACTGCGTCTTTTATGGACCGCAGATGGAGGATGTGTCCGAAGGCCGCCAGCCCAGTGGCGCCAGCACGATCGCGTCCTTTACCACCCCTTCGCCGGGCGCCCCCAATCCCGCCGTGTTGGGGTCGGTGACCGTTTCCACTTTTTCGATCGGCTTGCTTTCCACGTCGTCGGTCTGGCGCTACGAACAATCCAACGTGGATTTGGGACAAACCGGTTGGCAGGCCACCAATTACGTGGATGCCGGATGGCCGTCGGGTCCGGGTGTGTTGGGGTTTGATAACGATTTTCAGGTGCAGCCGTATCAGACGGTGCTGACCGTCGCCAATTCCAAGTTCACCTTTTACTTCCGGACCACCTTCGTTATGCCCACCAATCCGGCTGGTTACCGGCTGGAAGGAGCGATGTGGCTGGACGACGGCGCAGTGATTTACTTGAACGGGGTGGAGGCCACGCGCGTGCGCATGCCGAACGGGCCGGTGACCTTTACGACCCGCGCCAACAACGTGGACAACGCCACCCGGGAAACGCTGGTCATCCCATCCGGCAGCCTGGTGCGCGGCACCAACACGCTGGCCGTAGAAGTGCACCAAAGCAGTGCGACCAGCGGCGACCTGGTCTGGGGCCTGGAACTGAACGCCTCCCGGTCGGTGACCAACTCGGTCGTCTTTGGCGTCGTGTTGAACGAGGTCATGGCCAACAATGTAACCTTTGCCGAAGCCGGCGGAACGAACCTGGCCGACTGGGTCGAACTGTATAATCCGTCCACCAACGCCTTCGATCTCTCCGGGTTGACCTTGAGCGATGACCTGGAGCAACCGGGGCGCTGGGTGTTCCCCGCCGGAGTCACCCTGCCTCCCGGCGGTTACCTAGTGGTGCGTTGTGACCCGGACGCGCCTGCGTCCAGTGAATTGGAGCCGATCTTCAACACCGGATTCGGCCTCAAGAGCGACGCCGGCGATGCGGTCTATCTGTTCGACGCCGATGGCCGTGGCGGTGCCATGCTCGATTCGGTCGTGTTTGGACTGCAAGTGCCCGATTATTCGATCGGCCGCATCCCGAATGGCCGCGGTGCTTGGGCGCTGAATCTGCCCAGCCCGGGTGCTGCCAATATCGCGGCCGCACTCGGCAATAGCAGCAGTCTCGTGATCAACGAATGGCTGGCCAATCCCTCCGGCAACGACAAAGATTTTGTCGAGCTTTACAATCCTCTGCCGCAGCCGATCGATTTAAGCCCGCTCTTCCTGAGCGACAACTTTACCAACCGCACGCGGTCCGCCATGCATCCGCTTTCCTTCATCGGCGTCGGCGAAAATGGCTTCGTCCGATTGATTGCCGATAGTGATGTCAACGCCGGGGCCGATCATCTCAATTTCGGTCTGAGCGCTGCGGGAGAGGCCATCGTCGTTTATTCGGCCAACCAGGATTTGATCACGTCGGTGACCTTTGGCCGGCAGGAAAACGGGGTGTCGGAGGGCCGTTTCCCCGATGGCAGCACCAATATCGTTCGGTTCCGCGGCACGACCACGCCTGGCCGCAGTAATTTGCTGCCGTTGGAGTCGATCGCGGTGAGCGAGGTGCTCACCCACACGGATCTGCCCTTGGAAGATGCCATTGAATTGGAAAACATTAGCTCCAGCGCAGTGGACATCTCCGGTTTTTATCTGAGCGATCAGCGCACGGATCCGAAACGGTACCGCATTCCTCCCGGCACCCTCATCCCGGCCGGCGCACGCCTCGTCATCTACGAGACACAATTCAACAACCCTGAATTGCACGGGCGACCACCATCCTTTGCGCTGAGTTCGGTCCACGGTGACAATGTTTATCTGTTCTCCGCCGACGGCGCCGGGAACCTCACCGGATTCCGCACTGGAGCCGGGTTCGGTGCCGCGGCGCCCGGCACATCCATCGGACGTTATCTCACGAGTGTGGGGGCGGACTTCACGCTCTTGACGGCGCGAACATTCGGGGTGGACAACCCGACTACGGTGGAGCAATTCCGCACCGGCACGGGCCTGCCTAACGCCGGGCCGCAGATCGGGCCCATCGTCATTAGCGAGATCCATTATCATCCGCCCGACGTCATCGCCGACGGCGTCACCAACGACAATACCGACGAGGAATTTATCGAGCTATTGAATATCGCGGGGGTGGACGTGCCGTTGTTTGATACGGCGCATCCCACGAACACCTGGCGGCTGCGGGACGCGGTGGATTATGATTTCGAGCCGGGCCTCACCTTGTCAGCCGGCGGCCGGATTGTGGTGGTGGGATTCGATCCATCCACCAACGCAGCCGCGCTGGCCGCTTTCCGGACCAAGTACCTCGTCGATTCAACGGTGCCCGTCTATGGCCCATGGGGCGGGCGTCTCGCCAACGACAACGAAAATATCGAGCTTTATCAACCGGACCAACCCGTGGAGCCGGGTGAGCCGGACGCCGGCTTCGTGCCGTATCTGCTGGTGGACAAGGTGAAGTATGCCGATTCAGCGCCCTGGCCGGCATTGGCGGACAATGTGTCGGGCACGACCGGCGTGGGTTTGTCGCTGCATCGTCGGCAAGAGAATGGTTACGGCAATGATCCGGTCAACTGGGTGGCCGCAACGCCGACTCCGGGAGTTGCCGGCGGAGCCAGCCCGATCGCTCCGCCCACGATCACCGCCATAACCGCCGATCACGAAGTGGCGCCGGGTGGGAGTGATGTGTTGACCGTTACGGCCACCGGCGCGGCGCCGCTGGCGTACGAATGGCGCTTGAATGGCGCCGTCATTCCGGATGCGACAGGCCCCAGCCTGCAGTTGGATGACATTCAAGTGAGGGATAGCGGACGCTACAGCGTGTTGGTGATGAACCAGGCCGGCGCGGCATCGGCGGCCACGCGGGTGAGCTTACGCTCTCCCCCGTTCATCACGCGCCAGCCTCAAAATACTATTGGTGTCCTGGGCGGCACCGCATTGTTCAGCGTGGCGGCGGGCGGCGCGGAGCCATTGAGCTATCAGTGGCTCAAGAACAATGCCGCCATTACAAGCGCGCAAGGGCCGGTGCTCACTTTGTCGAACCTTCAGGCCACCGACGCAGCCACCTATCGGGCGCTCATCAACAATCCGTACGGATCAGTAACCAGTTCCATCGCCACGCTCGATTTGAATTCGGCCCCGATCATTGTGACGCAACCGCATTCCACGAACGTATTCGTCGGGTCCACCGCGACCTTATCGGTCGGAGTCGCGGGCAGTCCGCCGCTGCGTTACCAATGGCGTTACAACGGAGCCAACATCCCTGGCGCCACCAACGTCACCCTCACCCTGGTGAATGTCCAGTTGACCACGGCGGGCGAATACAGCGTCACCGTCAATAATGCGGTCGGCTCTGTCCTCAGTGCCGCTGCGGTGGTCGTCGTCTACGTGCCGCCTATCATCACGGTGATGGCGTCCGACGCGGCGGCGGGCGAAAGCGCCGGCAACCCGGGTCAGTTCACCATCTCCCGCAGCGGACCCACCGACGCCGCGTTGGCGGTGAACTTCGTCATGTCAGGGAGCGCGACGCCCGGCTCGGATTACGGAGTGCTGGTTGGGCCGGTGGTCATTCCTGCCGGCACCAACGCCACCACCCTCGCGGTGCAGGTCGTGGATGACTCGGCCCGGGAAGGCAACGAAACGGTGATCATGACCCTCACAGCGGCTTCCAGCTACGTGGTCGGCAGTCCCTCCTCCGCCACCGTCGTCATCACCGATAATGATAACCTTCCGCCGCAAGTGGCGATCTTGAATCCACCCGACGGTTTCCGGGCGACATTTCCGGCGAGCATTCCGTTCTCGGCCTCGGCCTTGGATCCCGATGGCTCGGTTACGCGAGTCGAGTATTTCGCTGAGGGCACCAACAAGATCGGACAATCCACCGTCAGCCCCTATAACTTTGTCTGGACCAACGCGGCCCCTGGAATCTACGCCGTGACGGCGGTGGCCAGCGATAATCTCGGCTCCACGGGCGTGAGTTTCCCGGTGCGTCTGACCGTGAACGCGCCGCCCACCGTCTCTTTGATCAGCCCGGCCCACGGAGCCACTTTCCCGGTCGGCGCCGATATCACCTTGTTCGCCAGCGCAGCGGACATCGATGGATCGGTGACGGTGGTGGATTTCCTGGTGGGCACCAACCTGCTGGCCAGCGACGACGCCAGCCCCTTCCTGTTCTCGTGGACCAACGTTGCCGCCGGCGAATATACGCTGACCGCCCGGGCCACCGATAATCGGGGAGCCGTGACGGTTTCGGCCGCCTCGGTGATCATCGTGGGCACGACGATCACCGAGGCGGCCGAAACCGTCACGGCTCCCCGATTATCGGTGG
>DATLUX010000234.1:0-17963 GCA_035577805.1 Verrucomicrobiia bacterium | reverse complement strand
AACCAGCAACCAGCAACCAGCAACCAGCAACCAGCAACCAGCAACCAGCAACCAGCAACCAGGAACCAGGAACCCCGAACCCTGACCTGACCTGACCTAGCGAACGGCCCCGCGCGGAGACGCTTCGACGTTTGGCTTGGGGCTCCCAGTGGGAGTGGTGCCCGGAGAGGCCGTGGTGAGCAACTCGATGGCCTTATCGAGCTGCGGATCGCGATTGGCCAGCCAATCTTCCGGAGACATCGGCACGAGGTAATCGGGTTGTTCGCCGTTATTCTCCATATTGGAACCGTCCAGACGATAAACGCCGCTCTGCGGCATGCGCGCGCCGGTGCCGTCGACCAGGCGCATCTCGGAGGTCCAGATCACATAACCGGGCGTGGGCATGCCGACCAATTGAGCAAGCCCGCGGGCGCGCATGGCGCTGGGAAACATCTCGCCGTTCGAATAGCTGTGTTCGTTCATCACCACCAGACAACGTTTCTCCCAGGCATGATACGGCGCGGTCTCGGGCTCGGAATCGCGCGGACGAAAGTAGCCATGGGGCTTGCGTTCGATCCAGTCAATCAGGGTATCGGAGATGTTGCCGCCGCTGTTGAAACGCACATCGATGATCATGGCTTCCTTGCCGGCCATGTATTCGTAGGCTTCCCGTTCGAATTTGAGTTGGTTGCTGAAGCTCATGGCCGCCAGGTGCAGATAACCGATCCGGCCCTGACTGCGTTGTTCGACGTACTGGCGGAGGCGCTCGGTGCGATTGCGGTAGTTTAGATCGGTCCACTCGGCATCGGTCATCACTTTGTATTTCACGGTGCGCGCCCCGCTGCGATGGCCATTGGTGCTGACCAGGAATTCGAGCTCCCGATCCTGTTTGTCGTTGATCAACCGATAAAAGTTCTCGTCCAACGTCACGTCCTGGCCATTGACGGCGAGGAGGATCTCGCCGGGCCGCAAGGCTGTGCGGTCATAGGATCCAGGGGCTCCGGGAGGGACCGAAAGGATGCGTAATCCAGCACCTTCGTATTTGTAGTCGGGCGTGAATCCGAGCTGCGGCGTGACGGCCGCGGCGGGCGCACCTGGAGCCGAAGCGGCCGAGACTTCGGCATGAGACGTCTCCAGTTCACCGATCATCATATGCAACACGCCGGCGAATTCATCGGCCGTTTCCACTCCTTCGAGCATCGGCTCGTAGCGGCTGCGGATCGCCGCCCAGTCGCGCCCGTGAAAGTTTGGATCATAAAATCCCCGTTGGTACCCATTCCAGAACTGGGTGAACGCGGCTCGGCGTTCGGCGCGCACATCTCGCTCCCACTCCGCGGTAAACGTCACTTTCTCGGACGCTTTGCCATCCAGGTTCATCATGTAGGCCTCGCCGCCTTGGATGTACGATGCTTTCCGGGCCCCCAAGGAAAGACGCAGGGCGGTCTTGCCGCCGCCGGTGGTCAGGCGCCGGGTCTCTTTCCCATCGTAACTGGCCGACCAAATGTCGTTTTCCGAAATAAAATAAAGCGTGCCGTCCGGCCCCGCGGCGAGGTCCGCTTGAGGTGATTGAGAGGAGATCTTGCGAATCCGTTGGGAGATGTTGTCGAAATCGATCTGCACCGTCACATTCGTTCCCGGCTTCTCGAACTTCAAATCCGTATCGGAACTGCGGACCGGCTCCTTGCGCAATGGCAGCGCATACAAACCTTCGCCCTCCCGCGAACTCTGGAAGAACAGGTATTTGCCGTCGGGCGACCAGGCCGGCTGAGTGTGCTGCGCGTAAAGGCGAGTCACATTAGTGGCGGCGCCTCCGCCCGCCGGCACGATGAAGATATTCCAGGCCCGGCTTTCGCTGCGCGCCGAGTAGGCAATCCACTTCATGTCCGGTGACCAGGCGTAATCCCCGCCGCCCACGCCGTGCCACTGCGGTCCCGGCAATGGCACCACCCGGCGCGCTTCGCCGGTTTCGATCGTGAAGGTGTAAAGGCCGCCTTCTGCGCCCGAGACCCAGAAACCCAATTGCTTGGCATCGGGCGAAACACTCACCCGGGTGAGATTCTCGTCCCGATGCCACAGGGCCGTTGCCTTCATCGTCGCGAGATCCAGCTCATAAAGACGCGTGGTAAACTCCCGATCCGACGTGAAGTACAGCTTCTTCCCGTCCGGCGACCACGAGAAGTCCGAATCGTCTCCCACCCAATCGGTCAAGCGCCTGGCCAGATCCGAGTTGCGTCCAGCCACTCCTTTGGGTTTCTCCGTCGCGATCGTCCAGATGTCCCCGCGCACGCCCAAGGCGAAGGTTTTTCCGTCGGGCGACAGCTCTGCTTCCGTGACTCCATTGCTGAGTTTCTCCCGGCGCGTGGGCGTTAGCTTGTCGTCCGCCGCCACCAGGATGTCGATCCGTTCCGGTTCCGTGGCGCCTTCGCGGAGCAAATACAAATCCGCTTCATACTCGAAGGCGATGTCGCCCGAGCGGCTCGCCACGGTCGGGCAACGCACCGATCCACCGGTGAAGGACGTCATCGGATGCCCCTGGCCTTGCCGATCAAAGCGCCACAAATTCGGCGTCCGTTCCGGCGTGTCGAGAATCGGTTCGATGGTCTGATAGAGCGGACTGGAGGAGGGCGTTGATTCCGCCACGGTCACCGTCACCAGCTCACGGCCATCGGGCAGGAAACGGGTCCAGAGATGTTGAAATTGGTTCGTGGTGAGCGGATGACGCTCGCCGGATGCGGTATCCAGCAACCAGATTTGCTGCGCCGCCGATCCCTGATACCGCGGCCTGGTCCAATGGAATCCGTAACGGCCGTAGAGCAAACTCCGGCCGTCCCTGGAAAAACCGGGGGAATGCAGCTGGGCGTAATCTTCGCAGAGCGAACGCACGCGCAGCGTGCTGACATCCAGCGCATAGATCGCGTAGTTCTGTGTATCCCGGCGGCCCGCGAACAAGATCTCTTTGCCGTCCGGACTCCAACTTTGGGGAATATCCGGGCCGGCATGCCAGGTCAGCTGCCGGGCGCTCCCGCCGATCGTTGGGACCACAAAGATGTCCCAGTTTCCGGTGCGCTTGCTGCCAAACGCAATCCATTCGCCATCAGGCGAAAAGCATGGATAGGCATCCAATTCGACGTGCCGCGTTAACGGCGTGGCCCGCCCGCCCCGCGCTGGCACCAGCCAGATGTCACCCCGATAAACGAACGCCAACTGGCGCCCATCCGGGCTCAGCGCCGGCATGCGCGCACCGCGGATCGGGTGTTGCTCAGGAAGCGTTAGTTGAGCCCAAAGACTCGAAACAGAACAGGCCAACAGACCAGTGAAAAGAAAAATGGAGGCCGCACAACGATTCATGGACATCGCCCCATTATGTAAGGCCAAAATGGGCGCAAAGGAAAGGGGAAGTTTGGGAAAAGCGGAAAGCGGAAAGCTACGCCCCGGGCGCATTCGGGCACTGTGTCCCCCGATGCATCAACTTGTAGCGGCGGTCTATGACCGCGTACGTGTTTAGCGTCCCCGGAGCGCGGGCTTCAGCCCGCTTCAAGTTGGGAATCGGAGCAAGCGCTTGCAACTCCCACCGCGGCCAACCCGCCGGACATTGAAGCGGCGTAAACGCCGCGCTCCCTCGCGCGCTAAACAGGTACATGGCCGCCGCCTTTCTCGCTGCTTTCGCGCACGGCGGCGGTCGCAGACCGCCGCTACAGCCGTTTCCAGTCCCTCAGGATGCGCAGGCGCTTCTAAACACTTACCGGCCTGGAAAGCCGCGCTTCAGAGGGGCAGTGCCTAAATACGCTGCTACGCCCCAAGGTGTCCCACCTTCGCCCTGTGGGCTACGCCGCTTTCCGCTTTCCGCTTTCCGCTTTCCGCTTTTCACTGGTGTTCCCTCGCCTGCTTGTTAGCCTGCTGCCGGGCCGGCTGGTGCGATGCGCGATGACGCGGCCCGGCATTGCATCTCGAACCAGGATTTTGGAATTTTGAATTGAACTGTGCAGGAACCCGTTATCACCCCTGAACTAGTCTCGAAACACAATCTGTCGCCCGAGGAATATGCCCGCATCCAGACGATCCTCGGCCGCGCCCCGTCTTACACGGAATTAGGCATCTTTTCCGTGATGTGGAGCGAGCATTGTTCGTATAAGAACACGCGGCCGCTGCTCAAAACGTTCCCCACGAAATCTCCCAAGATCCTGGTCGGAGCCGGGGAAGAGAACGCCGGCATCATCGACATCGGGGACGGGTTGGCCATCGCGTTCAAGATCGAATCCCACAATCATCCCAGTGCCGTCGAACCGTTCCAAGGCGCCGCCACCGGGGTGGGCGGCATCATTCGGGACATCTTCACCATGGGCGCGCGTCCGGTGGCTGCCCTCAACTCACTTCGTTTCGGTGAATTGTCCAACCCGGAGGTTCGCCGCTTGTTTGCCGGCGTGGTCAGCGGCATTGCTCATTACGGCAATTGTTTCGGCATTCCCACCATCGCCGGGGAAGTTTATTTCGACAAAAGCTACGAAGGGAATCCCCTGGTCAACGCCTTCTGCCTGGGCGTGCTGCGCCATCAACAGATCGCCCGCGGCGCGGCCCGCGGCGTGGGCAACCCCGTGTTTTACGTCGGGCCGGCTACCGGCCGCGATGGTCTGGCCGGGGCCGCTTTCGCCTCCCAGGATTTGACCGAGGAATCCGCGGAACAACAGCGCGGCGCCGTTCAGGTCGGTGATCCGTTCATGGAAAAACTCGTGTGCGAAGCCTGCCTCGAACTGTTGGCCACGGGAGCGGTGGCCGGCATCCAGGACATGGGCGCCGCCGGGTTGACCTGCTCGACTTGCGAAACGGCGGCCCGCGCCGGCACGGGCATCGAGATCGAACTCGCCCAAGTGCCGCAGCGCGCGCCGCACATGACCAGCTACGAGATCATGTTGAGCGAATCCCAGGAACGCATGCTCATCATCGTCCAGAAAGGCCGCGAAGCAGAAGTCAAACGGATTTTCGACAAATGGGATCTACCCTGGGCCGAGATCGGCGTCGTGACCGACACTGGCCGTATGCTGGTCAAACATCATGGCCAGGTCGTGGCGGATATTCCGGCTAAAAAGTTGGCCGACGAAGCGCCGCTCTATTATCGGGAAGCCCAGGAACCGGAGTATCTGCAGGACGTGCGCGCCTTTACCCTGGCGGCTCTCACTGCTCCCACCGATCTGGCCGGTTGTCTGCCCGCCCTGCTCGCCTGGCCCACCATCGCCTCCAAGAATTGGGTCTATCGCCAATATGATCACATGGTCCGGGATGGCTCGGTGGTCTGCCCCGGAAGCGATGCTGCGGTCATCCGGATCAAAGAAGATTCACTTCCCATTTCCGCCACCGCGCCGGCCGGCCAGCCGATCCCGGAGAAATACCTGGCGCTGACCGTCGATTGTAATGGCGTTTACGTTTATCTCGATCCGTACGAAGGCGGCAAAGCGGCCATCACGGAAGCCTGCCGGAATCTCGCCTGTTCCGGGGCGGTGCCATTGGGGGCGACCGACAACCTCAACATGGCCAACCCGCATCGGCCGGAGTTGTTTTGGCAGATGAAAGAAAGCGTGCGCGGCCTGGCGGATGGCTGCCGGGCCTTCAACGCGCCGGTGACCGGCGGGAACTGTTCGCTCTACAATCAAAGCCCGGCCGGGCCGATCGATCCCACACCGACCGTGGCGGTGGTAGGCCTGATTGAAAAGCCGGAATACATCACTACGCAATGGTTCAAACAGGAAGGGGACATCGTCATCCTGCTGGGGAACATCACGGATCTTGAGGATCCACTGCAAGGTCTGGGCGGCAGCGCCTACCTCCAGGTGGTTCACGGAAAAAAGACCGGCCTCCCGCCCCGCTGCGACCTGGAACAAGCCGCCGTTCTTCATACCACCCTGCTTGGACTCATCCAGTCCGGCTTGATCCAAAGTGCTCACGATTGCAGTGAAGGCGGCCTCGCCGTCACTCTGGCCGAGTGTTGTGTCAGCCAACAAACTGGCCGCAACACACCCCAATTGATCGGCGCCCAGATTGATCTAAGCGGCGCAGAACACAAAATAACCGCCGCCGATGCCGGCGCAGGGCCAAACCCGGCGGCCGACTCTTTCCCGCGTCTCGATGCCCTGTTCTTCGGCGAAACCCAGAACCGGATCGTCGTTAGTGCCAAACCGCTCGATGCGGTCAAGGTAATCGAACGCGCCAAACTCGTAGGCGTCCCGGCCATGCGTTTGGGAGTCGTGGGCGGCGATGCCTTGAGCCTCAAAACGCCCGCCGTCGAATTCCGTTGGACCACGGCTCAATTGCATGACTCGTGGTGGAACAGCCTTGCGCGAATCATGGCGTGAGATTCTTTGGTTCCTCTCAGGATTTGCAGGCGGCGATTTGTTCGGGCTTAAACGCGTCACCTCTGTGTTCTCCGTGCCCTCTGTGGTGATCCTCACTGCGGGCCGCAGATTGGATTTACCACGGAGGTCACAGAGGCGCACAGGGGTTCGGAGTGGATGCAACAAAGCGGAGCCCGCTGGCGCAGGCTCCGCCCGACAGTTGCTTCTTGCTTCGAGCTAACTAAACGCGCCCGAAGATTTGCTTGCTTTGGCTTACTTAGTAACGGTCCCGCCGGCCGCCACCGCCGCCGCCGCCGCCGCCGCCGAATTCGCGCCGCGGTCCACGTCCGCCACCGCCGCCGCCAGAGAACTCTTCCTTCGGGCGGGCAACATTGACGGTGAGATTGCGACCGCCCAGATCAGCGCCGTTCATGGCGGCGATGGCTTTCTGGGCTTCCTCGGGGGTGCTCATGGTGACAAACCCAAAGCCGCGCGGGCGTCCGCTCATGCGGTCGACCATGAGGTTGGCTTCGAGGACGGTGCCATGGGCGGCGAACGCGTCCTGCAAGTCATTTTCTGTGGTTTGGAACGACAAGTTCCCTACAAACAATTTGTTCATAATGATGTGACGTATGTCCTAGACTGCCTCCTGCTGACTCCAAACTGTTCCCGACTATCGGGTTTCAAATCATCACTGAACGGGGTTCACCATGAAGATTCACCATGTCTTGGAAGCGACAAGCTATCTAACCGACGAGGGGGAATCTGAACGATCGGCCGGGAATAGCAAGCGCGATTTTTGGCGCGACGCGACGCACAGAACGAATCTTTGCAATATGCACAGATTCATCGACATGAGACGTAGCAGCCGAGGTCACGAGGCTGACAAACGCGTCGGGATAGAGTGAGCCCCTTCGACAAGCTCAGGGCAGGCCTCCTGACGTCGGCTGCTACCTGAAGAGGGTCGGTTCATGGGCAGCTTCAGGCTGCTCACGCATGCGAACCTACGCGAAGAGCGGCAGCCGCACTGTAATAGTCGTGCCGCGCCCGACTTCGCTGTCGAGGGAGATCCGGCCGCCATGCAGTTCGACGCAGCGTTTGACGATGGTAAGCCCCAGGCCGGTGCCGGGTCGTTCGCCCACATTGCGCGCGCGATGGAACGCCGTGAATAACCATTCACGATCGGTTTCGGGGATGCCGATGCCCTGATCGCGGATGAAACAAAAGGCCGTCACCCCATCGCGACGAACTTCGAATTCCACCGCGCTGCCGGCAGGGGAATACTTGACCGCATTGGAGAGCAAGTTGGTGAAGATGTGCCGAAGCAACCGTTCGTCGCCGCGGGCCTGGGCGCAATCGTCGGGGATCTGAAGAACAATCGGGCAGCGCCGTTGCGTGGCGGAAAGCACCTCCTCGGTGAGCCGCAAGCAGAAGCCGCGCAGGTCGAGCGGGGCCGGCTCCCAAGCCATCCGGCCGGCATCGACCCGGCTCAAGAGAAGGACTTCCTCCATCAGGCTGGACATAAGCTGAGTATTGCGCGTGACAGACAAGAGATGCTCGCGTCGTTCGGCGGGCTGCAACTCGTCGAAGTAGTCGGCCAGGATCTGGGCGGAAGACATGATGATAGCCAGCGGAGTGCGGAACTCGTGAGACACCGCTGACACAAAATTAGTTTTCATCTGGCTCAACTCCTGTTCGCGCGCCAGCGTTTTGAGCAGTTCGACCTCAGCCTGCTTTCGTTCGGTGATATCTTCGACCATGGCCTGGATGATCCAGCGTCCGCCCCACTGGACGCGCGTGAGCAGCACGTCGAGCGGCGCGAGTTGGCCGTCCGGTTTGAGCGAGGTCCATTCGAAGCGGGCACTGCCTTTTTCGATGCACTCGGCGATATAACGGCGGGCCAACCCGTCGGAGGATTCGCCGTTTGGTTGAAATTCGGGGGCGAAATCGCGGGGACGATGTCCGACCACTTCCTCGGCGCTCTTGCGGCCGAGGATGCGAACGGCGGCGGGGTTGACCTCGAGGAATTTGTGTTCGTCCTGGAGCAGGACGCCCTGGGTGGAGGCTTCGAAGATGGCGCGGTGTTTCTCAACCAGTTCGCGGAGGCATTCCTCGGCTTGTTTTCGTTCAATGGCCAGGGCGGTTTGGGTGGCCACGAAGGTGAGGATCTGTTTCTCCTCCTGGCCGTAAGCGTTTTCATTGCAATAATTCTGCACCGCCATGACGCCAATGGCGCGGCCTTGCACGACCAGAGGCACGCCCAGCCAGACGGCGGCGGGTTCGCCCGATTCGATGTAACTGACCCCGCCGAGATCTTCGACCACGATGGTCTGGCCCTCGCGCCGGCAGCGTTCGGTAAACCGGCGGTCAGCCAGGATCGCTTTGCCGGTGCGCAAGACCAAGCCGGTCAGTCCGGTCGAGACGCGCCGCGGTTCGGGCAGTTCGGTGGCTTGTTCGTCGACGAAGTACGGGAAGGTGATGAGTTCGGTGGCGGCGTCGAAGAGCGCGATGAAAAAATTATCGGCTGGCATCAGGCCGCACACAATGCCGTGGATGCGCGCATACAAACTTGGCAAATCGGCCACCGCGTGGACCGCTTCGGATATTTCGTAGACCGCGCGCTGGGTCTGTTCGCGCCGCCGGCGTTCGGTATGGTCGATGATGCTGGCCCGCACCAACTGGCGCCCTTCGGAAGGAAGACGGACCAGGCGCACTTCGCTGACGAAAAGGCGGCCTTGGGGATGTTGATGTAACCAGTCAAAGACGGGCGTGCCTCCGTCTAGCGCCGCCTGGATTTTTTCCCGCGCCACCACGCTGGAGGGCCGGCCGTCGGCCTGGAACGCCGGGCTCAGGTCAACGGAAGTCAATCCCAGGAGTTGTTCACGCGGCCGGCCGAAGAGGAGGACCGCATTCTCGTTCGCGGCTTCGAGCCGGCCGGTCTCGCCCTCGAACACCACGATCGCCTCCGGGGCGTGCTCTACCAACGTGCGCAGCCGTTCTTCGCTGGCGCTGAGCGCGGCGGTTCTCTCAGCCACGCGCTGTTCCAGAGTGGCCTGGAGCCGGTGAGCGGCCGCCTCGGCTTTCTTCTTTTCGCTAATGTCGCGGGATACGCAAAGCAAGAGCGGGCGGTCTCCGGTGGAAATAGCAGTCAAAACCACGTCGATGGGCAGGTCAGTCCCGTCGAAGCGGCGCGACATCCATTCGAATCGATGACTGCCCTTGGCCAGCGCCAGCTTCACCATTTCCTCCGCCTTCTCCCGCGAAAGGCGCCCGTCCGGTTGATATTCAGGGGAAATCTCGACCGGCGACGCGTGGCCCAGCGCTGCTTTGTCCGGAGCGCCGGTTTGGCGCACGACCGCGTCGTTGGACTCGATAAACCGCCCTGTGATCGGGTCGAAGAGGGAGATCGCATCCGTGCTCCGCTCAAAGAGGAGGCGGAAAAACGGGTCGGCGCCCGGCCCGAGCGGAGAATCAATGGACCTTTCGTTGCATTTCTGGGTGCTATCGTTTGTGTTACTCATGGGCCGTGAACCTTGAACCCCACTGGACGGTTAAGGCCGGAATGCTCCGATTCTGGCCCAACCTGCTGCCACCAGCAAGCCGGCACTGGCGCCGCCGCCGACTGCGGGTGGCCCTTGCCTGTTTTGGTGGAAGCACTTCTCGAACATGAGCACGACCTTCTTCAACGCCTCTCCTGACCTCAACCTGCGCGCGCGCAGCAAAGCCCTTTGGGAATCCGGCGACTTCGGTGTGGTCGCCAAATACAACGAACCCGTGGCGGCAGAATTCATGAGTCGACAGTCGCTCCGGCCCGGCGCGCGGGTTCTTGACCTTGCCTGTGGCAATGGGAACCTGGCCGTGCTCGCCGCCCGCGCCGGGTGTGTCGCTAACGGCCTGGATCTTGCCGCCAACTTGATCGCGCAGGCCCGTTGCCGCGCCCAGAGGGAGAACCTGGTCATCGCGTTCACCGAGGGCGATGCCGAAGCTCTCCCCTATCCGGACGCCACCTTCGATCTCGTCGTCAGTATGTTTGGGGTCATGTTCGCTCCGCGGCCCGAGCGGGCGGCCGCCGAATTCCTTCGCGTCTGTCGCCCTGGAGGCGTCATCGCCCTGGCCAACTGGACTCCGGAGGGTTTCGTGGGCGAAAACTTTCGTGTCGTCGGCCGTCATGTCCCGCCACCTTCAGGCGGGCCATCCCCGTTGCAGTGGGGCAACGAAGAAACCGTCCGCCAGCGCTTGGGCGCGCAAGTGGCTCAACTTCGTTTGACCCGCCACATCGCGCGGCTTCGTTATCCATTCGGCCCGACCCAAACCGTCAATTTCTTCCGCCAATTTTATGGCCCAACGCTGCGCGCGTTTGCCTCGCTGGACCCGGACGCGCAAGGGCGGCTGCATCGGGATTTGGAACAGATGTTTCGAGACCACAATCGCGCAGGCGACGGCGTGACGGAAGTTGAAGCGGATTACCTGGAAGTCGTCGCCATCAAACGGTGTGATTGATCGGGCGGACAGGAGCGCAGCCTGCAGGCGCTTCAACGTCCGCCCCAAGATCGATCGGACGATGCATCAACTGTAGCGGCGGTCTATGACCGCCGCTCTGGAGTTTGGCTTCGCCAAACCAAGCGCAGAGATTGACGAGCGGGCGGTTTGGCTTCACCGTGCTGGCTGATCGGGGCGCAGCACCGACACGTTGCAGGTGTTCGATCGCATAAGAGTCCCACGTCAGGGAGAAAGTGGATGCGCTGATCCAACATGAGGCAACGCGACCTTGGACTCGGACGGCGGCCCGTCAACTCCTGCGACTCCTGTGAGAAAACTGGTTTTGCTTCTTATCGTCCTCGGGCTGAGCCTGAGCCTGGCTGCGATCGTTACGCTGGCCCCACGCTCGCGCAAGCGACCCAGCGCGGAGCAGTGGCCGCCTGGAGTTTGGGTGGCCGGGGATAGCAAAACCCATATTCACGCCAACCTGACCAAACTCCGGACCGAGAATTTTCCGGCGCTTGCCCAGATGCATGCGCTGTTCACCGTGTGCTTTGACGGTGAGGGGGGGAACGACGAGAAATTGATGGCTTTATCCCAGCTGCGTTTTACCAATCTTGCCTGCGTGGTGTTTACCGACTGTCCGCTCGTCACCGACACAGGCGTGGAATATCTTTCGCAGATTTCGTCTGCCACCAATCTGGCCCTGCGCGGCATGTCGGTTAGCGATGCGGCCTGCGAGCTTTTGGCCAGCAGGATACAACTTTGCGAGGTTAATATGCCGCGCTGCACCAATGTCACAGTGAAGGGATTGCTCAAGATGGCCCAATCGGAGTCCATTGCATCCCTCGGCTTCTCTCTGGGAAAAATGACCCAGGACGATTTAATCCAACTCATCACCAACGCCGGGCCCAGACTAGGCCGCATGGACATCGATATGGACAACGCCGTGCATGAGCGGCTTGATTTTCCCGCAATTCTCCGGGTCGCCGAGGCCAGAAAGATCCGGCTGTTCGGCGTGCGCAGGGGCTATCTCACGCCGTTTGGGGAGTAGATGTTCGACTAGTCGAGCGTCTGGCGGTAACGCTTGACCGCGATCACCAGCGCCAGGAAGGCAAACAACGCGATTTGCCAAAGCTGCCGGATGACTTCGTCGAAGCCGTTTCCTTTCAGCAAAATGCCTCGAACCACCCGCAGAAAATGCGTCAGCGGAAATAACTCCCCCAACCACTGCGCCCAATCCGGCATCCCCCGAAAAGGGAACATAAACCCGGACAAAAGCAGGGACGGCAAAAAGAAGAAGAACGCCATCTGCATGGCTTGCAGCTGATTTTGGGCGACGGTCGAGAAAGTGATGCCCATGGCGAGGTTCGCGGCGATAAACACAAACGCCGCCAGGAGCAGCAAGCTCAAGCTGCCCATCATGGGCACATGAAACAAAAAATGAGCTGCCAAAAGAATCAGCCCGACCTGGACATAGCCCACGAGGATGTACGGCACGATTTTGCCGGCCAACACTTCGAGCGGACGCGTCGGCATGGAGAGCAGATTCTCCATGGTGCCGCGTTCCCGTTCCCGCGTGATGGCGAGTCCGGTGATCATGACCATGGTCATGGTCAGGACGACCCCCATCAAGCCAGGCACAATGTTGTATTGGGTGATGGCTTCCGGATTGTAACGGGCGTGGATACGCAAATCGATCGGCCCATTGGTGCCCGCAAGAAAGGCCAATTGGCCTTTGAGATCATTCTCTAGCGCATGGTCGATCAGCACGCGCAATGAACCCAGGGCGTTGCCGGTCGCCGCCGGATCCGTGGCGTCCGCCTCCATGAGGATGGCCGGTCGATCGCCCCGCATCAGATCCCGGCTGAAGTTTTGCGGAATATTAATCAGGAACTGCACTTCACCGCGCGCCAGCAACTCCTCCGCTTCGGTCTCCGTCCGGACCTGGCGCACAAAATTGAAATAGCTGCTATTGGCAATGGCATAAAGCAGCGTGCGCCCCTGCGGCCCATGATCCGCCAGCAACACCGCGGTGGGCAGTTGTTTCGGGTCCGAATTGATCGCAAAACCGAACAGCACTAACTGCAACAGCGGAATGCCCAGCATCATCCCGAAGGTGAGCCGATCGCGGCGCATCTGGGTGAATTCCTTCGCCACCATCGCGCCCAGCCGCGCGGGCGAAAACCTGGGACCCAGGTTCATGGCGCGGCGTTGTCTCGCGCTTGGTCCATCAGATGAATAAACACGTCTTCCAGACCGGGTTTGATCTGGCGCCACTGAAAGGGGCCGGCCCGGAACGAGCCGAGCGCGCGTTCCAATTCGGCCGCGTTGTCGCCGCTGACATGGAGTGAATTCCCGAACGCCACCGCCTGTTGCACTCCGGGCTGGGCGCGCAGTTGATCGGCCAGTTGCAACAGCCGCGGTCCGGTGACTTCCCAGGTCGCCAGATGCGCTCGTTCAATCACCTGCTCGACCGTGCCTTCCGTGAGCAGCTTGCCAAACCCGATGTAGGCGAGCCGATGACAACGCTCCGCTTCGTCCATGTAATGGGTGGTGATCAGGAAGGTCAACCCTTGGGCAGCCAGTTGATGGATCTGCTCCCAGAAATCGCGGCGCGCCTTGGGATCCACACCCGCGGTGGGCTCATCCAACAAGAGCAACTTCGGCTGATGAATCAGGCACGCCGCCAACGCCAGCCGTTGTTTCCAGCCGCCGGACAGGTGTCCCGCCAACTGACTGCGCCGCTGGGTTAAGCCCAATCGATCGATGCTTTGGCGCACCGCTTCCCGTCGGTTCCCCATCGCATACATCCGCGCCACGAAATCGAGGTTCTCGGCGATGCTCAGATCCTCGTAAAAACTGAACCGCTGCGTCATGTAACCCACCTGCCGTTTGATCGCGTCGCTTTCCCGGAGGACATCGTGCCCCAGACACGTGCCGCTGCCGGCATCGGCCCGCAGCAACCCGCACAGCATGCGGATAAAGGTGGTCTTGCCGCTGCCGTTCGGGCCCAGAAAGCCGCAGATCTCACCGGAACGAACCTGCAAATCGATCCGATCGACGGCCGTGAGTGGACCGAACCGTTTGGTCATCCCGCGCACATCAATGGCCAAGCCATCGCTCATGAGCTGCTCTGATCGGATCAGGGATTGAACTGCACATCCACCGGCTGGCCCGGATGCAGCCGGGCGGCCGTCGCGTTGTCAAAGGTGGCTTCCACCAGAAACACGAACTTATCGCGCTCTTCCCGGCTGTAGATGACGGGCGGCGTATACTCGGCCCGCGGCGAGATAAAACTGATCTTGCCGGTCATCGTTTCCTTCAGCCCATCGACAAAAACCTGCACCGCATCCCCGACCTGCAACGAGCCCAGGCGCGCCTGCGGCACAAACACCCGTAGTTTGACATTGGGCGGCGGCAGCAACACCACCACCGGCCGGCCGGCCGCGATCCATTCGCCTTCGCGATACAAGGTGTCGAACACGACGCCGGCTTGCGGGGCGTTCTGCCGTTTTTGGGACAAATCCCATTCGGCGCCGGCCAAGGCGGCTTCGAGCGCTTGCACATTGGCTTCCGCCGCCGCCACCAAATCCGTGCGCGCCCCCAACCGCGCCGTCACCAACTCGGCTTCCAGTTGGGCGACGCGCTGGCGATTTTGATCGCGGGCGGAGCGCGCTCGATCCGCGTCTTCCTCGGTCGTCGTGCGTTCGCGAAGGAGTTTTTCCTGGCGCACCAGTTCCCTTTCGGAGAGGTCCAAAGCGGCCTGGGCCTGTTTCAACTGCGCTGCGGCGGAATCAATTTCCGAGGGGCGTTTGCCTTTGGTCGCATCGGCCAGATTCGCGCGGGCCTGAAGCAACCGGCGTTCGGCTTCATCTCTGGCCGCTTTTTCCGCCACGCTTTCCAGGGCAAACAACGGGTCGCCAGGTTTCACCTGGGCCCCGCGCTGCACCTGCAACCGCTCCAGCGCGCCCGCGTGCGGCGAAGCCACATAAACAAACTCGCCCTCGATGTAGCCCGCCAGCCGATGGGAAGCTGCGCGCTGGCATCCGCCCAGCAAGACCGCGGCCGCCACCATGCCGGCGCCTTGAAGCAGGCGGATTGGCAAGGCCCCGGATCCAGCGCGGGGACGGTTCGCCCGCCTTCCTTTCCTGAGTTGCTGGTTGTTCGTAGCCACGCGTCGTTGGCGCTGACTCTTGGAACAAGGGACAAACAAAGCAAGTTTTCAAAGTGCACCTGACCTTCGGGAACTCGCAACTCTTGGCCTTGTTACCCATGAACCGGACCCTCTCAGGTAGCAGCCGACGTCAGGAGGCCTGCCCTGAGCTTGTCGAAGGGGCTCACTCTACCCCAACGCGTTCGTCGGAAAAAAGATCAGAGCCCTTCGACAGGCTCAGGGTGTACCTCGTGACCTCGGCTGCTACGTTAGATTTGGGTTCAAGGCCCCAATGTGCGTCCGAAATTCGGAGGTCCCGGCTCTCCATGAACCGACCCTCAGGTAGATGAGCCGACGTGAGCGGATTAGGAACTCCCGGCGTCGGCCGGCGCGTTGAGGGATTCCAAAGCGCGCACGGTGGCGGCGCCGCGCGTTTCCACGCCGAGTTTTTCGAATATCTCCTGAACGTGCTTCTTCACGGTGGACTCGGTGATGCCGAGAATCTTGGCGATATCCGAATTGGTCTTGCCTTGGGCCAGCCAGAGCAATGTCTCGGTGGCGCGAGGGGTCAGACCGAACGTGAGCAGCGGGGCAACGGAAGAGAAGTCCGGTTTGAATGGGCGCCGGACCTGTTCGAGCTGGGCTGCGCGCTGCAGGCGTATTTCGATCGCGCGGACCAAGTCATCGTTGCCCACCGGCTTGGTGAGGTAATCGTCGGCGCCGAGATTCATGCCGCTGCGCAGATCTTCCTTTTCACCTTTGGCGGTCAGAAAAATGAAGGGGACCACGGCCAATTGCATGTCGGCCCGGAGCGCTTGCAAGACGGCGTAGCCATCGAGTTCGGGCATCGTGACGTCGCACAGGATCAAATCAGGTCGTTCGCGCCGCGCGACTTCGACGCCGATCCGGCCGTTTTCGGCCGAGATCGGCTGATAATCCTTGTAGCGGAGAAGCGCGGCGATATTTCGCCGCATCTCGGGTTCATCTTCAATAATTAGGATTGTTTTCATAGTTGAAAAACCGGCAAGCGCAGGGTGACGGTGGTGCCTTGGGCGAGGACGCTCCGAATTTGCACGTGGCCGCCGTGCAGTTCGACACAACGTTTGACCAGAACAAGGCCCAGCCCGGTGCCGGAGCGGCTGCCGACATTGGCGCCGCGATGAAACGCGGTAAACAAACGGGCCTGGTCATCCTCCGAAATGCCAATGCCCTGATCGCGAATCACGCAGACGGCCTGGAGGCCCCGGCGGCAGACATCGACCTGCACCGAGGCGCCGCCTTCCGAGTATTTCACGGCATTGCTCAGGAGATTAGTGAAGATGTGGCCCAGCAACCGCTCATCCGCCTGGGCTGGCGGCAAGGCGGGCGCAACGGAGAGCGCGATGGAACAACGGCGCTGCGTCGCGGAGGAGACCTCGTCCACCGCGCGGCGGCAGAACGACTCCAAATCGAGGGGCGACGGCTGGAAATCCAGTTTGCCGGCATCCAGGCGGCTCAGGACGAGGATCTCTTCCATCATCCCGCCCATGCGGCGGGTGTTTCGTTCGATGGAGGTCAGTTGTTCTTCCCGCTCCGCCGGCAACATGCGCTCATAGAATTCGCCCAGCAACCCGGCGGAAGATTGGATGATCCCGAGCGGCGTGCGAAACTCGTGCGAAACCATCGAAACAAAATTGCTCTTGAGCTGGCTCAGTTCCTTTTCCCGTTCGAGCGTCTTGAGCAACTCCTCCTCCGCTCGCTTTCGTTGCGTGATATCCAAAGCCATGGTCAGCAGATGCGGCGTGTCGTTGAGTTTGATGGTTTCGGCCGACAACAGGATGGTGAAGGTCTCGCCCCAGCGATTGCGCCAGCGGCATTCCCTTTGGCGAATCGAGCCGAGCGTGTGCATCAGCTTCAAGACCAGGTCGCGCTCGGCTGGATTCTCCCACATGCCAAGCTCCAGGCAGGTGCGACCGAGGACTTCCTCCATCGAGTAACCCAGCCAGTTCAGGTGCGCGTCATTCGCCAGCACATATTTGCCGTCGCTCAGCCGGAGAATGCCGATGAGCGCCGGGCTGGCGTGGAAGGCGGCGCTGAACCGGGCTTCGCTTTCGGCCAGGGCAATTTGGGCGCGCTGCCGTTCCGCAATATCGGTAATAAACGCCTGGATGACCTGGCGCCCACTCCATTCGATCCGGGTGAGGGCAACCTCCAGCGGGATTTCCCTCCCGTTCGGATCGCAAGCCAGCCATTCGAAACGAGCGCTGCCCCGCGTCATGCATTCCTCAATGTAGCGCCGCGCCATCACCTGGGAGTTTTCCCCATTGGGCTGGAGCGGCGGACATATCTCGCCCGGATGTTTGCCCAACAGTTCTTCTTTGGTTTGACGGCCCAGAATCCGGACGGCGGCCGGATTGACTTCCAGGAGTTGATTTTCGTCATGGAGCACCACCCCTTGGCTCGAACCTTCGAACAAAGCGCGGAACTTCGCCTCCGACTCGCGCAGCGCGCGCTCGGCCTGCTTGCGCCCGGTGTTGTCGAGGATGCTGGCGCGGATGAGATTCTGGCCCTCGGCTGGCAGGCGCAACAACCGGACTTCGGTGGGAATCAGCCGGCCATTGGGTTGTCGATGCAACCATTCGAAGACCGGCATGCCTCCGGCCAGAGCCTCCTCCATTTTTTCGCGGGCCAACTCCTCGGAGCGCCGGCCGCCCGGCTGAAATTCAGGGCTGACGTCGGCTTGAGTCAGTTCCGCCAGTTTTTCCATCGGCACTTCGTAAAGGCGGCAGGCGTGTTCGTTGCCAAACAGAAAGCGGCCGGTGTCCCCATCAAACACCACGATGGCCTCCGGAGCGTGCTCAACCAGCGCGCGGAAGCGGGCCTCGCTGGTGCTCAGAGCCGCCGTGCGTTCGCTAACACGACGTTCCAGCGAGTGCGTCAATTCCAACAACGCGTGCTCCGCTTGCTTGCGCTCGCTAATGTCGCGGGAGATGATCACATTGATGTTTTTCCCGCCCATCAGGACCGCAGTCGAGGACGCCTCGACC
>DATLUX010000233.1:0-8006 GCA_035577805.1 Verrucomicrobiia bacterium | reverse complement strand
CCGAAGGGTTGCGCCGAAAATGGCCTGGGGCTTCGTTGCTCCTCGGTCACAGATCGCTGCGGATATGCTCCCTCGTCGCGCCTCGCCCCAGCCCATTTTGGGCGCAACAAAACACCAGCTATTTGTGAGACACATCACTAGAGCGGGGCGAGGCGTTTTCTCTTTTGACACTTAGGGGCGCGCTGTCTTATAACGCGAGGCAGGTAACCGAACGACTCGAACCACTAACTTACAATCCTTTATGGCAATCGCCGTTGGCAGCAAAGCACCCGATTTCACACTCAAATCCAAGGCCGCTTCCGGTCTGGTGGATGTCAAGCTCAGCGCCAATTTTGGATCAAAGAACACGGTGCTGCTGTTCTTTCCCTTGGCCTTTACGGGCGTTTGCACGCAGGAAATGTGCGACATCACGGCCGGCTTGAATGCATACCGCGGCTTGAACGCCGATGTCATCGGCATCAGCGTCGACAGTCCCTTCGCTCAGGAAGCCTGGGCGCAAAAGGAGAAGATCGGCATCACCCTCGCCAGCGATCTCAACAAAAAAACCGCCGAAGCTTACGGCACGTTGCTGCCCGATCTGAGCGGTCTGGGAGCCGTCAGCGCCCGCGCCGCCTTCGTGGTCGACAAGCATGGCGTTATCCAATACAGCGAACAAACGGCCACCGTGAAGGATCTGCCCAATTTCAACGCCCTCAAGGAAACCTTGGGCAAGCTCAAGTAAGGAAGAAGTCCCTCTCCTCCTCGACGGGTGTCCGACTCGTCAGGCGCCTCAGCCACGCCAGCCACGCCAGACACGCCAGCGTTGCTCGCGGCGGCCTTGGCTTGTACCCTGTAGCGTAGGTTCAGGCCATGCGATGACCTCTCGCCTTCTCGCCGTTTGTTTCGCGCCCCTGGCGCTGCTCCGTCCAGCGTCAGCCGTCGAGTTCAGCTCCGTCGAGATGGGAGGCAAACGCTTCACCGTTTGCCGCGTTAATGTCCGCCAGGAACGTCTGCAATTGTTTCATCGCGATGAGACGGGCCAACCCTTCAAACGTTTTGGCCGGCTGACGCGTTGGGTCGAAGCGCGCGGGCAGAAAGTTGTCTTTGCCATGAACGCCGGCATGTATCATGCCGATCTTTCGCCGGTCGGACTTTTAGTGGCGGGCGGTCAACAACTTGCTCCACTCAACACGGCCAATGCCGACGGCAATTTCTATCTCAAACCCAATGGCGTGTTTGTCCTCACTGACGCCGGCGCGCGCGTGGTGGAATCATCCGAATATCCGAAGCTGCGCGAGCGCGTCATCCTGGCCACGCAGTCCGGTCCGTTGCTGCTGCGGCGCGGCCAGCTTCATCCGGCGTTCGGCGCGAAGGCCGAATCGCGCTTTATCCGCAATGGGGTGGGCGTGCCGTCGCCCGGCGTGGCCATCTTCGTCATTACTGACGCCGCGGTGAATTTTTATGAGTTTGCGATCCTGTTCCGCGACAAACTCGATTGTCCGGACGCACTATATCTGGACGGCTCCATTTCCAGCCTGCACGCGCCGCAACTGAAGCGGAGTGATTTTCTGGTGGAATTAGGGCCGATAATCGCGGTCACCCAATGACGAACCATGATCCAGCCAAGCTGGCTGGCTGGTCCATTACACTACGCGAGCCCAGCGCGGCGGTTCGACAGCGTCGATCAAATGGAACAGGCCAGGGCCGCGCTTTACCCGGCAAACTTCAATTGCAGCTCATGAGGTAAGCGGCAGCACCACTCTCTACCAAATCGAGAAAGAGTAACGAGGAGTAACTGGTTCACACTTTGCAAAGTGTGAACCAGAGGTCCATCCATCTCCCCGCATTATCTGCGTGAATCTGCGTGAATCTGCGGGCCCCTTCCAGTGCGGAGTGCGGAGTGCGGAGTGCGGAATCGGTCGAACATCTCTTGTCGAGAAATCTGTGGGCCAATCTATCCGTTCATCTGCGGCGCTCACTGCAGCGGTTCGATCTCCAGCAGGCGCACGTTGGTCTGCCACTGGGAACTCGAGTTCGTCGTGTTGGTCGTGACGTTGGTGACATCAGGCACGAAGTTGTTCACGCCGGTCACGCCGGGGGGCGGCGGCGCCCGCCGGAAAGGACGAGCGCCCGGCCCGCCCGGAGTTCCAGGGGCGCCAGGCGGCGGCGGCGGGCCCCCGGTCAAGCCTGATGGCACCGCTTCCAGCGACGGCGACGGAGAGCCCGGCACGGCCACGACATCGCCCTCGGGTTCGGTTTCGAGCAGCACCACGCGGTTGGTGCCACCTTTCGGCGCGGGCATCATGCGGCGCACCGAGGTGGAATGGGTGGAAACGGAAAGCTCATAAACAGTGTCGATGGCGAGCGCCAGCTCGGGGTTATACCAGCACTGGCCGGAAACCGTTCCCTGTTCCGAGGAGGAACCAGGCCGGATCACCGTTTTGCGTCCGGGCGGCTGATTGGAAGGGGCCCCGGGTGGCTTCAGCGTGCCGGAGAAATCCAGCCGCGCGCAGTTGGTTCCGTCGTGCCGTTGCCAGCCGCGGAATTCATAATTGAGATCCAGTTGGGCATTGCCGCCCCATTGCCCGCCGCTCACCTGCCGGGAAAGTGTCCACTTGTCCTTGACCTTGATTGGGTCGCGCGGCAGCAACCCCATTTCGATGATGTCCCGAAAGAACTGCTGATTGAAGAACCGGTTCAACACGTTGCCCGCCACGCCGCGGACCGAATTGCCGGACATTCGATCGGTCAGATCACGCATGCCGTCCACGCGGGTAATGCGATTTTCGCCTGTGACAAAGAAAGTCATTTTTAAGCCCACCAGTTTCTGCAGGCGATCGGCCAGAGCGCTGTCCTCGATAAAAATCGCGGGGTTATCCGAGTCGAAGGTCATGGTCACGCCGTCATCGCGGGCGGTTTGCATCTGCACGGCCAACAGTTCCATGCGGATGACGCGTCCGTCGGAGCCTCCGGGGGCGTTCGTGACGGAAAAAGCCAGGTCCTGGCCGAGGGTTGTTTCGGCGCGCATCAACTTGCCCGTGACCCGTCGCGGGATCAGGGCAGTGGTCGAGACATCCACCCGGTAGGTGTAACGTTTGCCGGGTTCCCAATGTGGTTGCAGGGTGAGTGGAGGATCCGAGGGCCGTCCGGTGATGGGCGGTTCCTTCACCGCCCGCGAGCGACCGCAACCGGCCAGAACCAGGATGATCAACCCTGGGAGCAGCAGCCTCCGGCTTAAGCCATGCCATTGCATCGTTTTATCCTACCTGGCAGCCTGCCGACAAACCTATCTCCTCTGCAAGCATAGATCTGTAAAAGGATCCGGGAGAGCTTGAGTTCCCACTTCTCGACAGAGCTGGCTAATACTGACGCTCAGCTTTCTGCAGCTTGTTCGAACATTGTTGTATTTTCGTCGATTAGACTTTTGACAGGCGCCTGCGACTTCTGTTTTGCCAAGACTAAGCGGGCCGGGCATGGTCATGGCTATGAACCCTTTTCGAGATCAAGGGCCGACCAAGTCATGGGGTTGTTTGCTCGGCTGCTGGTTGCTCGCGTTCCATTGTGCCTGCCCAGCAAGTGGCGCCGAACCTGCCTCGGCCCCAAAAGCGGCGCCGAAAACAGAGATCACCAAGCCGGCTTCCACCTCCGCTGGAGCTACCGCTACCGCTACGGCGACCGCTACCGCTACGGCGACCGCTACCGCCACCACCACCACCGGTACCAATGCCTGGAAAGATTTGTTTGATGGCAAAACCCTCACGGGCTGGAAAGAAACAGACTTCGCCGGACGCGGCCCGGTCGTGGTGAAGGAAGGCCAGATTCATCTCGAGAACGGGTATATGACGGGGATTACCTGGACCAACCTCGCCGCGTTGCCGCGCATGAATTATGAGCTCTCGCTTGAAGCCATGCGCGTGGAGGGCAGTGATTTTTTCTGTGGCCTGACTTTTCCGGTGGGCGAGAAGCCTTGCAGCTTCATCGTGGGCGGCTGGGGAGGCGGCGTGGTCGGCTTAAGCAGTCTGGATGGCCAGGACGCTTCCCAGAACGAAACTACCAAATATATGAATTTCCCCAACGGACGCTGGTTCCAGATCCGTGTCCGGGTCACCTCAGGCAAGATTGAAGCCTGGATTGACGCCGAAAAAATGGTGGACGTCACCACAGAAGGCAAAGAGATCGGGATCCGGCTCGAAGTCGAGGCGTCCAAGCCTCTGGGGATCGCCTCGTGGAACACCGCCGCCGCCTTGCGGCACCTGAAGATTCGCCGGCTATAGGAGTGCGGAGTCCTCAGTGCTCAGTGCGCAGTGCGCAGTGCTCATTCGCGGGGCTCCTTAAAACCTTCAAATGCTTACTGAGGACTGAGAACTGAGAACTGAGCGCTGGGCACTGCACTGCGGGTCCGCTCATTTTTCTTCCTTTCCCGAAATCTTCCTCCTATTTTCGCCGCCATTCATGGCCATTCCTTTGGAAGATAATTTTACGGACATCATCGCGAAGACTCAACGTGGTCTGAAGCTTTCCGACGAACAACTGGCCGCGCGGGCCGGGGTCTCGGCGGAAGAATTGGTCCGGGTCAAGGGCGGAGAAGTCGACGAAGCGGTTCTGCGGCGTGTGGCGGTGGTGCTGCATTTGGGGGGCGAAGCCCTGGTCCATATGGCCAACAAGAAGTATGCGCCCCGGCCCATCACCATTGACGGCCTGCAACAGTTCAACACGGTTTGGGAAGACATGACCGTGAACTGTTACCTGGCCTGGGACGCCGCCAGCAAAGAGGCGGTGATATTTGACACGGGAGCCGACTGCGGTCCCGCCCTGCAATTTGCGCGTGAACGCGGGTTGAACATCAACCTGATCCTGTTGACCCACACGCATCCCGATCACATGGCGGACCTGGCCAAATTGCAGCGCGAGACCAAAGCGCCGGCCTGGGTTGGGGTCAACGAACGATTCGCTGGCGCGCAACCGTTTGCGGAAGGCAAAACGTTCCAGGTCGGCCGGCTCAAGATTGGCACGCGCCAGACCTCCGGCCACGCGGCGGGCGGGATCACGTACCTCGTGACCGGGTTAAGCCGTCCGGTGGCGGTGGTTGGGGACGCGCTCTTTGCCGGCTCGATGGGCGGGGGGCTAGTATCGTTCTCCGAAGCGCTGCAAACCAACCGCAAGAAGATATTCACCCTGCCCGATCCGACCGTCATTTGTGCCGGTCACGGGCCGCTCACCACTGTGGGTGAGGAGAAAGCGCATAACGCGTTTTATCCGGAGTTCCAAACACAACCCACCTCAAAAGAGAAAGACCATACTATGGCGGAACGAATTGGAGTCGTCGGCGTTGGGCGCATGGGCGCGAACATGGCCCGGCGCCTCAAGGAAGTCGGATACCCCGTCACCGCCGTTTACGATGTGCGGGCCGACGCCGCGGAAAGACTGGGCCAGGAACTCAACGCGGAGGCTTGCTCCTCTCTCGCGCGGGTGACCGAGTTGTCGGACGTGATCATCACGGTGGTCACAGACGACAATGCCATGCGCAAGATTTACGCGACCTCCAAGAAGGGGGACAGCCTGCTCAACAATGCGCGCGGCCGGTTGTTCATCAATTGCGCCACCATCTCGCCCAAGGTCCATATCGAAGTGGAAAAGCTTTGTCACAAAGCGGGTGCGGAATCGATCGAAGCGTGCATGGCCTCGAGCATTACCCAGGCGCGGGAAGGAACTCTTTACCTGATGATCGGCGGCAGCGAAAGCGCCTCCCAACGCGCCAAACCGATTCTCGAGAAACTCAGTTCTTCCATGCGATTCGTCGGCAAAGCCGGGCAAGCCGCCGTCGTCAAGGCGCTGGTGAACATGGTCATGAACATTAATACCGCCGGCCTGGCCGAAGGGCTCGGCCTGGGCGCGGCCTTCAACCTGGACCTGGCCATGCTCCGCGAAGTCTTTTCCCAAACCGGCGCCAATTCGCGCGTGCTGGTCACCGACGGCGAAGACATGCAAAACCGCGAGCATTCCTGTTTCTTCTCCGCGGCGCATGCGGCCAAGGATTCCGGCATCGCCCTGAGCCTCGCCAAGGACAAGAAACTGAACCTGCCGCTCGCTCTGGCCACGTTCAAGCAGTACGTTCGCATGACCAAGGAAGGCCTCGGCGAACTCGACAAGTCCGGCATCGCCGAACTGACGTTCAAGGGCCGCCACAAAGGCCGGGCCAGGGCCAGGGCTTAGGATCAGCCGGAAGCCAACGGCCGATCCGCTTGCGCCAAATGCCAGCTTTGCACGGCTCGGGTCGTCATGGCCGGGCTTTAAAACTGCGCCGCGCCGCATCCGAGTTGTGTTTGTGGCTCGCGTGCGGCCTGGCTGTCTCCGGCTTGGGCGGCCTGCTCGGCGTGGACACCATGGCGCAGGGCCAGACGCCGGCATCTCCATCCCCTGCCCCGCCGCCGCCCGTTTCCCCACGCGCGGCTCCTTTTCCGGCCTCCAGTTTCCCGGGCCTCCAACTCAATACCAACGCCACCTTCTCCAGCGCCACCGAAGCGTTGGCCATGCTGTTTCAAGTCGTCGGGAACCTGAAAGAAAAGGTCGACACCGGGGACCTGGAATCCATTCACAGCGAAGATATGGTCCTGACCGCGAGCATTGCGGCGCTGCTGCACCAAGCCAACCCCTTCGAGGCCACCCGACGTGAAACATACCGAGCTGAGTTCGTGCAATTAGGCCAGCACGTGGCGGCTCTCCACCTGGCAGGCGATACCCGCCGCGAAGCCGCTGCCGTCCAGGAAATGCGCCAGGTTCAAGACTCCTTCGAGCGCATTAAGACCTACTTCGGCGAGGCCACCGTGCGCGCGGCTCGCCAGGCGGCTTCGGTCTATCTTTGTCCCAGTCACCGTGATGTTCGCGGCACCCGCCGCGATACCTGTCCCAAATGCGGCGGGCGCCTCGATCAACTGGCCCGGATTCTTCCCGCTTTTTGTGGATTACCCACTCCGTCCACCAATCCCGTGCGAGCCGCTCTGCGAACGGACGATGCCTCGCCGCTGAGCACCGGTCGCACCGTCAAGGCGTTCCTGCAACTCTCGCGCGCCGATGGCACGGCGGTGTATCCGTCGGACTTGATCGTCTCGCACACCGAACGCGTTCATCTGTTGATCATCGATGCCAGTCTTACCGATTATCATCATGAACATCCGCGCCCGACCCGCGGCGCGGGGGAATACGGGTTCTCCTTTACCCCGAACAAACCCGGGCCCTACCGTGTCTGGGCCGACGTGCGCGCCCAACCGATGGGCCTTCAGGAATATGCCATCGCCATGTTGCCTTCTCCCAGTCCCGGCGAGCCCATCGATCGCACTGAAACCAATCAGGTGGTCGTCGAAGGTTTACGTTTTCAACTCAGCTTCGCGGAAGAAAAGCTCCGCGCCGGACGCCCGGTCCTTGGTCGCCTGCAGATCACCCGCACCGACGGCACTCCCTTCACACAACTGGAACCCTTCATGGACGCGTTTGCGCATCTGGTCGGATTTTACGAGGACGGACAGACCGTCCTGCATCTGCATCCGCAAGGTCCGCTCGTAACTTCGCCGAACGCGCGCGGGGGTCCAGAGCTCGAGTTCCAGCTCTACGCGCTGAAGCCCGGTTTCGTGCGCTTGTTCGCCCAGGTGCAAGTCAACGGCGTCTCGAAATTTGCCCCGTTCGGCTTGCGCATCGTTTGGTAACCCCCTCTCCTCAACGGGGAGAGGGACAGGGCCTGCCCGCCGTAGCCCGCAGGGCGAAGGCGGGTGAGGGGTGAGAGTGGCAGAAACTGCTCGTTGCGGAGGGCAGTGTCCGAATACGCCCGGCGGAGCCATTTACCGCAAAGATCACAAAGATCACAAAGATTGAGCCCAATGACCGCCAACTTGGCTAGTGATGTGTCTCACAAATAGCTGGTGTTTTGTTGCGCCCAAAATGGGCTGGGGCGAGGCGCGACGAGGGAGCATATCCGCAGCGATCTGTGACCGAGGAGCAACGAAGCCCCAGCCCATTTTCGGCGCAACCCTTCG
>DATLUX010000232.1:0-13402 GCA_035577805.1 Verrucomicrobiia bacterium | reverse complement strand
CCAGGTGGCGCGGTGGTGATCCCCGATCATCTCGGTGGCCTGCCGGTGGTGAGTATCTGGAGCGTAAACCGCACCGACCTGACGAGCATCGCGATTCCCAACAGTGTGACCAACATCGGGGACCGCGCATTCTCTGGCTGCACGGGTCTGACCAGTGTCACGATCCCCAACAGCGTCATCAGCATCGGGGACGACGCGTTCTCTTCCTGCACCAGCCTGAGTAGCGTCACGATCGGCAACGGCCTCACCAGCATCGGGCTCTTTCCGTTCGGTGCGTGCACCAGCCTGAGTGCGATAACGGTGGATGCGCTCAACTCCGTCTATAGCAGTGTGGATGGGGTCTTGTTCAACAAGACCCAGACCCTGCTCATCCAATATCCGCCGGGAAAAGCGGGAGGCTACACGATCCCCAACAGCGTCACCAGCCTCGGGGACTACGCGTTCAATTCCTGCATTAGCCTGACCAGCGTCATGATTGGCAACAGCCTCACCAACATTGGGTACAATGCGTTCCATTACTGCACCGGCCTAATCGCAATAACGGTGGATGCACTCAACTCCGTCTATAGCAGTGTGGATGGGGTCTTGTTCAACAAGACCCAGACCTTGCTCATCCAATATCCGAGGGGAAAAGCCGGAGGCTACACAATCCCCAACAGCGTCACCGACATCGGGAGCGGTGCGTTCTATGCCTGCGCCAAACTGAGCAGCGTCACGATCCCCAACAGCGTCATCAGCATTGGGGACAATGCGTTCCAATACTGCAGCAGCCTGACCAGCGCCACAATCGGCAACAGCGTCACCAGCATTGGGGCGAGTGCGTTCTCGGACTGCACCAGCCTGACCAGCATCACGATCCCCAACAGCGTCACCAACATCGCTTCCGCTGCGTTCGCATCCTGCACCAACCTGACCAACGTCACGATCGGCAATAGCGTCACTAGCATCGGGATTTCTGCGTTCTCTCTCTGCACCAGCCTGACCAGCGTCACAATCCCCAACAGCGTCACGACCATCGAAGTCGCAGCGTTCGGATCCTGCAGCAGCCTGAGCGTTGTGACGATCCCCAACAGTGTCACCAGCATCGGGGGCTATGCCTTCTATCTCTGCACGGGCCTGACGAACGTCGCAATCCCCAACAGCGTCATCAACCTCGGGCAAAATGCGTTCGCTTACTGCTTCAGCCTGGCCAGCGTCACGATCGGCAACAGCGTCACCAACATCGGGAGTTCTGCATTCTCTCTCTGCACCAGCCTGACCAGCGTCACAATCCCCAACAGCGTCACGACCATCGAAGTCGCAGCGTTCGCATCCTGCAGCAGCCTGACCAACATCACGATCTCCAACAGCGTCACCAGCATCGGGGACGGTGCGTTCTCTGACTGCACCAGCCTGACCAACATCACGATCCCCAACAGCGTCACAAGCATCGGTGCGTCGGCGTTCGCTTCCTGCACCAGTCTGACCGACGTCATGATTCCCGACAGCGTCACCAACATCGGGAACTTTGCGTTTTCTTTCTGCACCAGCCTGACGAACGTCACGATTGGCAACAGTGTCACCAGCCTCGGAATCGCCGCGTTTGGGTGTTGCAGCAGCCTGGCCACGGCCGTGATCCCCAACAGTGTGACTAACATCGGGACCGCCGCGTTCGCGCGCTGCAGTGGCCTGACAAGCGTCACGATCGGCAACAGCGTTACCAGCATCGCGGACGGCGCCTTCGGTTCCTGCACGAGCCTGAGGGAAGTTTATTTCCAGGGCAACGCGCCCACCGTTGATCAGAGTGTGTTTTCGGGCTCCACCCATGTGACCGTCTATTACCTGCCAGGAACCACGGGTTGGGAGGTGACGTTTGCAGATCGTTCGACCGTCCTGTGGAATCCGCTGGTGAACACCGGCCATGCCAGCTTCGGCGTGCGGACGAATCGGTTCGGGTTCACTATCACCGGCGCCAGCAATCTCGTCATCGTGGTGGAAGCCTCCGCGAACCTGGCCCATCCCGCCTGGACTCCGGTGGGCACCAACACCCTCACCGGCGGTTCGTCCTATTTCAGCGATCCCGAGTGGACCAATCATCCCGTCCGCTTCTACCGCCTCCGGTCGCCGTAGCCAAAAATGAAACCAAGAGCCTCTTTCTCCCGCCCCACTGATCGCTGGGTCAAAATCAAAGGGGTCTTGATATTGATATATGAACAGTGTCGAACACTTGGAACAGGCGGATCCCAAGTGCGCGAGCAGTTGGGAGCGGAACACTACGGACAGGAACGGGCCGAGGCGGAAAAGGAACGCAGGCCGTGATTCGGCAAAGGCCCGGCCCGTCGGCGCACAGATGTTCCGAAATTCCTGTGACCTTTTCCACCTTTTGCTTTTGGAAACAGGTGGACACTTAAAACACGCGTCCAATTTTATGACGAAACAACTTCCTCATCGGTTCCAGCCAGGCGAGAACCACGCCGTCCCGGAACGAGGCCGCCGGAGGGCTCCGTTCGCCGCGCTGATATTGAGTCTTTGCCTGCCCATGACAGCACCCACAGGCCACGCGCAAACGTCGTTTACGAAAATCACCACCGGACCGGTCGCGACAGACTCCGAACAATCGGTTGGATGCGCATGGGGTGACTATGATAATGACGGTTTTATTGATCTATTTGTCACCAGATTCGACAACATCTCGGTAAACATGCTCTATCACAATGAGCGGGATGGGACGTTCACCCGATTTATCGCGGGCGCACCCGCGAATGAATCAAACGTCAGGTCAGCCGGATGCATCTGGGGGGACTTCGACAACGACGGCTTCCTTGACCTCTTTGTCGCAAACCTGGGAACAACTGCAATAAACTGGCTCTACCACAACAACGGGAACGGCACTTTCCAAAAAATGACCGGAGCGCAAGCCGGCGCTATTGCCTCTAACCCTGCTGGCCGTTCAGTCTCTGCTGCCTGGGGCGACTTCGATGCAGATGGAAATCTTGATCTGTTTGTCGCCAACGGCGCACTCGCGGAAAACAATGTGGACGCTCTTTATCGCAATCTTGGGCAGGGACGCTTTACCAATATCGCGGTGGCGAGTGGCATCACGGAGGCGCTCTTTTCCACTCAGGGAACATGGGCCGACGTGGATGGGGATGGCCGACTCGACCTCTTTGTCACGCACAACGCCGGCCAGGGGAATTACATTTATCGCAATCTTGGCGGCGGCGCCTTCCGGGCGATCTCGAGCGGCAATGCGCTGAATGAGGCGTTGAACTCTGTCGGCAGTGCGTGGGGCGATTACGATAATGATGGCCACCTGGACCTTTTCGTCGTCAACTCAACGTTGGACGCGAGCCCTTACCAAAACGTTTTATACCGGAACGATGGCAGCGGCGTGTTCGAAAGAATTACGACAGGGGATATCGTCAATGAATTTTCCAGTAGGTTCCGCAGTTGCGCCTGGGCGGACTACGACAACGATGGACATCTCGATTTGTTCGTTACGCAGGAGGGATCGAACAACCGGCTCTACCACAATAATGGCGACGGCACTTTTCTCAGCGTCACGGAAGGTGCCGTTGTTACTGACATTGCAGCCTCGACTGGATGCTCGTGGGGTGATTACAACAATGATGGGTTTCTTGATTTGTTCGTCGCTAACGGCGGACTTAGTGGGCGACAGAGCAATTTTCTCTACCGCAATGACCGAAACTCCAACCACTGGATCAAAGTCCGGTGCGTGGGGACCGTCTCGAATCGTTCCGCCATCGGAGCCATCGTTCGAGCGAGAGCACTCATCAATGGCGCTATCCGATGGCAGATGCGTCACATCTCCGGAGGCGACGGCTGGCTATGCCAAAACAGCCTCGATGTCTCCATCGGCTTCGGCAGCGCCACGAACATCGACCTGCTGCGGATTGAGTGGCCGTCGGGAATCATCCAGGAACTTCACGACGTCACTGTGGACCAGACGCTCATTGTGGAAGAGCCGTCATGGATTCAATCTTCAGCCATAGTCGGGGGTGGATTTGAACTGACCCTCAAAGGCGGGGGACGCGACGCGTTTGGACGGCATCGCGCCTACGACATTGAGACCTCCGCCGATTTCGTCGGTTGGTCGACGTTGACCAATGTCGTCGTGACCAACGCGGATGGAACTGCTACGTTGCGAGACGCTTCTCCCGGAGAAGCGATTCGTTTCTACCGAGCCAGACGCTCTGCTTCGGAGTGAGAACCATGAGATCGAATGGAACAAGAGTAGGTCTGCAGGCGCTGCGGCAGCTACAGCCCCGATCCGGTTTACTTTGATTGAGCTTTTGGTGATGATTGCCGTGATTGCAGTGCTCGCCAGCCTGTCGCTTCCCCTTTGTCCAATGCAAAGGCTAAAGCGCACAAGATAGCGTTCATGAACAATCTGAAGCGAGCTTCAGCCCGCGTGGTTGACGTACGCTCATGAGCACGACGATCAGCTTCCGCCTAATGGAAGAGACGCTGCACAACCTCCGCGCACGGATCTGGAATTCTGGTGGGCGCAGGGCAACCTCGATTATGACCGGGGCAATTCCGACAACGGCAACACGGCCCTGTTGCTCGATGAGAAATAAGCCCGGCTCGGTCCTTACGCCCAGTCGGCCGCGATATTCCGGTGTCCAAGTGATCGGACGCAGACAGTACTTGACGGGAGTTCCGTCCCGCGCGTGCGCAGCTATTCCATGAACTGCCACATCGGCGCGCTGATCTATTGTTTTTCGCCTCCGCCGACACTCGTCGGTCCTCAAAGACTTACAGAACTTCGAGATTCTTCACACCAATTCATCTTCATCGAAGAACATCCCGACAGCATCGGATTTGTTTCCTTTTGGGTCGATGAGGGCCTGGATCCGGATGCGAAGCTCGCGAGCTATCCTGCGGGCTATCACGATAGTGGCGCGAACCTTTCGTTTGCTGACGGGCATGTCGAATATCACCGATGGCAGGACGCCCGCACTCTTCCGCCGTGAAATACACCAAGTGGCTGACAGAAACCGAGTCACCCAACAATCCGGACGTTGCGTGGCAGCAGGAAAGAACTTGTTTCAGCAGCACCTGGAGTCAGTAACCGTCTGCTTCGATCAGATGGTCATCTGATACGGCCCGTGACGATCCGTTGGCTGGGATTCCTTCCAGGCGCTGTCTTTCAGGGCCCTTCGGCGAACGTCATCGGTAACTTCGTCGAAAGCCCGCAATTCAACGATTCCCTCGACGAACATGCATTCCAGCACGTGCGGAACCTTACCAAAAGGGGTTTGACGGTCTCAGGCCTGCCGGGGCTGGGATCGCGTTCAGACAATTCCCCCGAGCATTTCCCGTGACCTTTTCTCGTTTCCGCTTTTGGAAGGAGGTGACGGCGAAGCCAACGCCGCCAAGAGCAAAAGACAACAACCGGGATCCAAACGATCCTAAAACAAGGAAAGATAAATCGTATGCAAAAGATATTCGGCATCTTGACACTGGCCGCGGCGTTCATCGCCTCAGCGGGATTTTCCACTGCGCGGGCCGAAGGCTGTGGGAATGTGGGATTCCAAGGCATCGCTCAACTGGGGTTGATCGAGGTTGCTCCGGGCGTCTTCACCCTGGGCGCCCTGCCCACCCCGGTCGTGATTGCCGGTGTCCCCGGTCTGATGAGCTCCATTGTCACGGGCCAACGAGCAACGGATGGCGCCATCCATTACACCTTAGTCCATACATTTGTCTCGACCGATCCGGCGCGGCCCGGCGGATTCACCACCTCGGACCAGGCAGTCGCGGCACCGGCAGGTACCGATCCGAACCTCGCCATCATCAATGACGTGCTTACGGTTGTCAGCGGAACCGGGGTATTCGCCAATCCCGACGGCTTCATGGTCAATCATGCCCTGCTGGATCTGAATAACTTCACCCTCGCGGTCTCGCTCCGGGGACGAATCTGCAGCGATGGGCTGTAAACAGCCTTCATGAGTGAATTTGCTGAATCGCGCGGCGGGTCGATGACAACGACTCGCCGCTTTCCGGCTTACTTGTCAGGCCGTGATTTGGTAAAAGCCGGCCTCGGCGGCGCGCACATGTTCCGGAATTCCTGTGACCTTTTCCACATTCTGCTTTTGGAAAGAGGTGAACAATTATAACGAGCATCATCCCGCTCGTTTCTACCGCCTCCACTCGCCGTAGGCAGATTCATCCACTCCGAACCTCGGGATGACTGATGAAAACGTTGTCGGCGCCCTGGTCGAGTGCTTTTTCCTCCGCCCAGACGCATGGGTCAGCAAATGCTGGCCGAGCTTCGAGATCCTGCACACCAATTCATCTTCATCGAAGAACATCCCGACAGCATCGGATTTGTTTCCTTTTGGGTCGATGAGGGCCTGGGTCCGGATGCCAAGATCGCCAGCTACCCTGCGGCGTATCATGGCTGCGGTGCGAACCTATCGTTTGCTGCGGGCACATCGAATATCACCAATGGCAGGACAGCCGCACTCTTCCCCCGGTGCAATACACCAAGTGGCTGGCCGAAACCCCGTCACCCAACAATCCGGATGTGGCCTGGTTGCAGGGCCGGACCTGTTCCGGCGCCAGCATTTTCGCGAGTTAAGAAAGCCGGAAGGGACGCACGCGCTCCAACAGCTCTACCAGCTGATGTCGCGGAATAAACCGGTCACGTTGCTCTTCGCGTCAACAAATCTGGAACACAACAACGCTGTAGCTTCCGGGGCGTCCCATTCGTCAACCCACGGTTTGCCGGAGCACTCGCGAGCGCGAGCAGGGCAAAACAGGTGATGGTGAATCTCTTTTTCATGCGCTGGTCTCCTTGTGCAAAAGCTCAGTTCATCTTGAGCCGGAAGAATTCTCGCGGGGCGGTGGCGGGATTGGTGTAGGGACTGCTCGCGCTGGGAACGTTGGTGAAGGTGGCGCTGATGTCCGGCGCGGCTTGCAAACTGAATCCGGCGTTGGTCCAGTTCAAAACCAATTTGTTGCTCAGCCGTTGCGGATTGAGGAGAACCATGCCGCCGTCCACAACCATGCCGTTGTTGATGAATGTTCCGGTGAAATTCGCCGTGCCACCGTTGAAGAGGAGAATCTTTCCGTTGTTCACCAGTGTGCTGGAAGACTCGAGGGCGCTGCCGTTGTCCGCGATCATCACGCCGTTGTTGGTCAGGTCGCCGGTGAGGGTGAGCGTGCCGCCGCCATCCGCCAGAACTGTGCCGCCGGCGTCCACGAGCACAGCGCCATTGATTGTGCCGCAGCCCGTGAGAAACGAATTGGTGCGGAGGCGCAGGCCGCCGTAGAAGGAGTGGACGCCGCCCAGCATACGAAACGTCGCGCTGTTCGTGCCGTTGCCGACGATGAACTGCCGCGCGTTTTGGACTGTCGTGGTTTTGCAATTAAGCACGCCAGCGTTGAACACGAAGCTGGAGGAGGAATCGAACAGGGAGCAGGTGTCCGCCGTAATCGTGCCGCTGTCGAGTTTTGACTGGGCATATTGGAAGTCGAAAACTCCAGTCCCGCCGCTGTTGGTCACGTAGAAGCTTCCGCCGGAAACCGTGAACCCTCCGGGCCCGGCTCCGACGGCGTGCGCGGAGGAGGCGACGACACAAGCTCCATTGCTGATCACAACAGTGCTTCCACCACCCGTCACGAAGATGTAGCCGTTCCGCCACAGCGAGCCGCTGCCCGTCACAAGGACGCTGTTGCTGCCAGAAGTTACGCGGCCATTCGAACCAACATAGGCATAGTGGTCAAATACATGGCCGCCATCGCTGATCACCAGGCGATTGCCTATCGAATTGTAGTTGAAGTCCAGGCCCCCAACATAGAGGTCGTAACGATTGCTCCAGACTGAGCCACTACCCGTCACCAACACGGTGTTGTTCGTGCTCAAAATGCCGTCAACGTCACTGGGCTGGCCGAGAATGGCGTAGTCGCTCATTACCTCTCCGCCATTGGTGATCACCAGACTGTTGACCGCGCCTGAGTCACCTACAATCAAGGTGCATGTAGAAGAATGGAAAGGGCTCGAATTATCCCAGAGCGAGCCCGGGCCAGTCACCGTAACAACATTGCTCTTGCCACTAACAACGATCCTGAATCCACTAAGCACCGCGCCACCGTTGCTGATGACAAGACTGGGGAATCCACTAGCACCACCACCACTAATAGAGAGTGAGGAGCTATTCCAGACCGAGCCGTTGCCCCAAACCAGCGCGAGGGGATTTGTGGGAGGCGTGCTAACGGGTGCTACAATGCTTCCGTAACCACAATCAACACGTCCGCCGTTGCTGACTTCAAGCCCCTTCCCTCCACCATTGCAATTAATCAACAGGCTTGAGCTGTTGCTCCAATGCGATCCGCCTCCTGTGACTATCGCCTTGTTCCCCGCTGCGACCAAGCCTAGGACATCGAAGACCGCGCCGCCGTTGCTGAGCACGAGACTGTTGCCCGTACTGCCAGCATACCCACCATAGCCGACGTTCAAGTTGGCGCGGTTCCTCCAGATCGAGCCGCTTCCTGTCACGCATACCAAATTGTTGGCGCCACCATAGCCGACATATCCGTTGCTGTTGACCAAAGCGCCGCCATTGCTGATCACCACGCGGTTGCCAGAACTGACCTTGCCACCAACATTGAATGCCTCCGTTTTGAATAAGCAGCGCATCGAAGACGTAAGTCGAACCGATGTAGTAGGCGCCGGGCCAATTGCTGGTCACGCCGCTGATGATGTTGGTCTGGTTGCTGCCCATGAATTGCGCCCGGCTTTGGTTAGGCAACGCGAGCGCGAGCAGCGAAAAAAGGGCGATGGTGCGTTTCGTCTTCATAGCTTCATTGCACTCGCACACGGTAGAACCGTTGTGCGAATTGCGTTGTTTGCGGGTCTTCAAATTCAAACTGGCCATCTGCTCGCTGCCCGGCGACGCCGATCAATTCCCAGTCCAGCAGATTTGTGGTCGCCTCGATGAGATAGTGAACGCCGCCTTCGGCGGAGAATTGCATTCCTACGCGACAATTGGCTTGGCGAATTGCTGAGGTGATTCTTCCGTGCGGCCTGCCGCCCGGATTCGAGTTGTCGCCGCTCAAAGCATCAATCACTTCCTGCGCCGGCTGAATCAGCGACGCTGCCAGCGCGGAATCCAGCGGCTCGACCAGTGCGCGTACCTTGTTCTGGAAGGCCAGCAACTGGTCGATGGCAGAGACCGGATTGCTGCGATCAGTGGAAGCCAGCGCCGCTCGCAAGCTGGCGGCGAGCGCTTGAGCGCGCGACACATTGGAGTCGAGCGCCGCCACCAACCGAGTCACCGCCTCGGCGGCGGTAATGACTTCAACGGTCAGCGCATTTGTACCCGACAACTTGCCGTCGCTGACCACCAGGAGGATCGTGTGCGTGCCGACCGGCAGAACGGGGGTGGTTACAACGCCGCTGGTCAGCGGCGTGCCGTTCTCAAACCAGTTGTATTGCAGCGCGTCGCCGTCGGGATCGGACGAGCGGGAGCCATCCAGGATAACCGTGGCATTCGAGCCGTTCGGCGAAATGATCAGCGGAATAGTGGCGCTGGCATCCGCCACTGGTGGATTGTCGCAAACCAGCAGCGGCTGTTGCGCCTCGAACGCGCCGATGTCGGTTCCGTCACCTCCCGCTGTATTTGGGGCGGAAGGATCATTGAACGTGCGGGCAGATCCTCGCTGGTCCGTAGCCGAACCGCTGAAGTTCTTGCCCGCATCAATGGCCGGGCTGCGACAGATAAACGCATGAGTAAACGTCGGCCCGCCGTTGTCTTGCAGTGGACCAAGCTTTGGATCGGTGAAGGCGAGATCGGTGGCATTGGTCAGGAATCCACCGCCGTTCCAGTCAGTGGTGAGATTGTAACCGAGTGAAGTAATCGTGCCGCCGGAATCAATCCTGAGGTTCTCTTCCCCTTGGCCGCCGCCGCCCAAAATGGTGCTCCCGATCGTCACGCTCCCCTGATAATTGCGGATGCTGGCATCTCCATTGCGCGCCTCACTTGAATTGCCGCTGAAAGTGCTGTTGAGAACGTGCAGGCTCGCGTTGCCTTGAACGCCGTTGTTGAAAACGCCACCGTAAATGCTAGCCCAGTTGCTGCTGATCGTGCTGTTGAGAAGCTGCAGGCTGGCGTTGCCACCCAGGTTGCCCATATTACAGATTGCGCCAGCTGCACCGGCCTGATTTCCGCTCAATGTGCTGTTGGCCACCGTTACGGTGGCACTTCTATTGGATTGGCCGTCGTTAAAAATACCGCCACCGAAGGCACCGTAGTTGCCGCTTAAAGCGCAGGAGTTGACAGTCAGCGTAGCGTGGTCGTTGTAGATTCCTCCTCCTGAGCTCACAGCGAAGCCAAAGCCACTGGCGTAACCGTTTGTGATCGTTAGACCGGTGATAGTAACAACGGTGTTAGAGCCGATGTGAAGCACACGGTTGGCGGCGTTGCCATCCACGACCAGATTCGTAGCGCCCGGGCCGAGAATGCTCACGCTCTTCGCCACGAGCAGTTCGCCACTGGTTAGTGTAATTTTGGCCGGCGTCGGCAGGGCGAAGTTAATCGTGTCGCCGTCGTTGGCGCTGGCGAGGGCGGCACGCAGCGTACCCCCTCCGCTATCAGCGGCGCTGGTGACGGTAATGGTCCCCGCCCGCAGGCAGGCGGGCGCTGCGCACAGCGCGAACAGGACGCAGAGAGCACTCGTGATTTGGCCGATGGTTTTGCGGAAATTCGTGTTCACACCAGACAGTGCGAAATCCGAAGGCGAAACCTATCAGCGAAGTGAGAGAATTTTGGAGCTGCGGGAAATGCGGCAGAAAAAACCGGCAGGACAGCTAGCTCTGCCTCGGCGACTTTGATTCGCTGTGCGGAGTTACTGGGCGTCAGGACGCAGCCATACCGGACCATTCTCCAAAGTGCCGTCGTGCCCATGCCCGCTACGATCATGCGCAATCGCGCCGCTGCCTTCGTCGAAGGGCCAATAGCCGACCAGACCGGATTCTCTGCCGGTTGGCTTGGTTTGCATGAGAGCTTGGAGTTCGGATTCGGTGAGGGCGCGGTTCCACAGGGTTGCCTCCCTCATTAGGCCGCCCAAACTGAATTCCCCGTCGTGGTGTCCAAACCGCAGCGGGGTCGAGTCGGTAGTCGTGCCTGCTGTGCCTGTCCAAGCCCGGCTGGAGCGTAACCGCCCGTCGACATAGAGTCTGCCGCCAGTGACATCGACGGTGAATGCCAGATGATGCCAATGACCATCGGCGACAAAGCCCGCGTCAAAACCTTCGTATACGTCCCAGTTACCGGCCCAGATGCAATTCGACGCGTCTTGCCAATAAATGGCGCGCAAATGTCCGCCGAGCAGGAACATGAAATAGCCACTGGTGGTATTCTTTACAGTTTTGTCGACGATTCCGACCGCTCCTGGAAGCGAGCTATGCTCCGTCTTAACCCAAGAGGCAATCGTCATCGGGATGAAGTTGAGCGTGTTCGTGTGCGGGATTTTCACCGCGCCATCCAGCCTATCGATGCTAATTGCCATGCCACTCGTGAAACGTTGTGGGAGTGGAACATCATGACCTATAGTTTCACTGGAGTCACGGGCAGTCCGCGTTCCCGTTCCGGGCGCATCCTGAATGCCAGGGACAGCGGTGCGGGACCAGTCTCTCAAGCGCGTATGATCCAAAAGGTGGATGGTTTCACGCAGTCGCTGGTTGACTGCCTCTGCGTTCTGGCGTTCGGCCCGTTCTGCTCGCCGGGCGGCGTCTATGCGAACATTGCTGATGCTCAAAACAACCAATCCAAGCACAGCGGCTAGCGCCACAATCAACGCGGCCGCAAACGCCAGCTTGTTTCGTTGAACGGATTTTTGGAAGCGGTAGAGGTGGCTCGGTGGTCGGGCGACGATGGGTTCGTTGTTCAGGTGACGGGCGATGTCGGTCGCGAGGCCGTTGGCGGTTTCGTAACGGCGCATGCGGTCTTTCTCCAGGCACTTCATCACGATCCAGTCCAGATCCGAAGGAAATGTGGAGTGCAGAGTGCGGAGTGCGGAATCCATTTTGGGTTTCGGATTTCGGGTTTCGGATTTTGAATTCAGTTCCTGCGTCAGCCGCGTGCTGGGTTTGACGGGTTCGACTTCGCGAATCGTGCGGCGCATTTCGTCCAGGCCGGCGGCCAGAAGTTCTTTCGCGTCAAACGGCGTTTTGCCGGTGAGCAGTTCGTAGAGCAGCACGCCCAGGCTGTAGATGTCGCTGCGCGTGTCAATGTCCAGCCCGCTCATCTCGGCTTGCTCGGGACTCATGTAGGCCGGCGTGCCGATGAATTGCTCGAACGCGGTATAGACGGTCTGGTCGGTCAGGCGGCCTTGCGTGGCCTTGGCGATCCCGAAATCAATCACTTTGGGCACGGGCACGCCGTCGTGCAGGGTGACGAGGATGTTCGATGGCTTGATGTCGCGATGGATGACTCCCTTTTGATGCGCGTGCTGGATGGCGCGGCAAACCTGGATGAACAGATCGAGCCGTTCGCGCTGGGAAAGGTGGTTCTGGTCGCAGTAGTCGGTGATCTTGATACCGCGCACCAGTTCCATGACGAAGTAAGGGCGGCCCGTTTCTGTCGAACCAGCGTCGTGAACCTTCGCAATGTTCGGATGGTCCATCATCGCCAGCGCCTGTCGCTCGGCATCGAAGCGGGCGATGACTTGCTTCGTGTCCATGCCGAGCTTAATCACCTTGAGGGCGACGCGGCGGCGCACCGGTTCTTCCTGTTCAGCGACGTAAACGACGCCGCAACCGCCTTCGCCGATTTGTTCGAGTAGTTTGTAACGGCCAATCCGATCGCCGGATTTTTCGGTCGGCGGAAGGGAGAAGCGCACTGTCCGCTCGGGCGCGGCGGGCTGCTTCATGAAACCACCCGCGCGCTCGAATGCGCCGAGCAGCACTTCGACGCGGTGACGCAGGCCAATGTCGCCTGCGCAAGTTTGGTCCAGATACGCGCTACGCTGGTCGGCGGGCAGTTGGAGCGCGGCCTCGAAAACCGCTTCTTCGCGTTGCTCAGCTTCGTTCATGGAGCGGAATCACCATTTCTCTATCAGTGCGAAATTCTTAGGAAAATTCTATCAGCGAGAACGCTCGATCTCCGCGAACAGCCACGCGCGGCTGAAATTCCACCAGCGATCCGCCGTCGGCACAGAAATGCCCAGCGCCTCGGCAGCTTCTTGCGTCGTGAGACCAACGAAATAACGGAGCTTGACCAGTTCGGCCTTTTGCTTATCGCGCGCGGCGAGCTTTTCGAGCGCGTCACTCACGGCCAGCAATTCGTCGTCGTTGCCAGCAGCAGCTATCTCAATGTTTTGAATGTCCAGTCGCGCCTGGCTGCCGCCGTGGCGGAGGGCGCGCTTCCGCCGGGCGTTTTCGATGAGGATTCGCGGC
>DATLUX010000231.1:0-3872 GCA_035577805.1 Verrucomicrobiia bacterium | reverse complement strand
CCGAAGGGTTGCGCCGAAAATGGCCTGGGGCTTCGTTGCTCCTCGGTCACAGATCGCTGCGGATATGCTCCCTCGTCGCGCCTCGCCCCAGCCCATTTTGGGCGCAACAAAACACCAGCTATTTGTGAGACACATCACTAGTTTCCCTGCGCAATAAGCATCCAAGGCACACTTCTTGATTACGAGTTCCAGCCCGCCCGAGGCTGGTCTGAAACTCTGACCGACAAGGAGTATGCCTCCGCGCAAATAATGCCCATAACTCCAGCCGGCGGTCATAGACCGCCGCTACAGTCAAGGATCCCGCATTTTTCCTTTTCGCCGCGAATGCTTCTCACTAAGGATGGCGCGGAATGAAAGTGATCATTTTGGCGGCGGGCTACGCCACGCGACTTTATCCGCTGACGCGCACGCGGTCGAAGTCGCTGCTGCCGGTAGCGGGCAAGCCGATGATCGATCACGTGCTGGACAATCTGGCGTCGATTGAAGGGGTTGACCGCGTCCTGCTGGTGACCAATTCGAAGTTTGCCCGTGATTTCCAGGTCTGGGCCGATGATTACCGCGCTCACAAAGCCAGACTCCAATTCACCATCATCGACGATGGGTCCACCGATGAAACGAACAAACTGGGAGCTCTGGGCGATTTGCATCTGGTGCTGACGCGGGAGCAGCTCGACGATGACATCATTGTGGTCGCCGCAGACAACCTGTTCAGCCAGCCCTTGACGGATTTTGGCGACTTTTGCCGGATCAAACAGGAGGTTGTCCTGGCCGTCTATGACGTGGGCAGCCTGGAGGAGATCAAGAAATACAATTCGATCTCCTTCGATGCGACGGGCCGGATCACATTTTTCGAAGAGAAACCCAAGGCGCCCACCAGCACGATCACCGGCATCGCGCTTTATTTTTATCCGCGGAAAACGATCCCGTTGCTCAAGCAGTACATCGCGGAGGGCAACAACCCGGACCAACCCGGGCGGATGATTCAGTGGCTGTATGGGCGGGTGCCGGTTTACGTCTGGAGAGTGCCGGGGCTGTGGTATGACATCGGATCACAGGAGACTTTGGAGGAAGCCAACCGGATCTTCGCGAAGTCATAGGTTCTCGACCAGGCTAGGGGCGACTTGCTGCACCAGTTTGCGACAGCGCGTGAGGATTTCGCCGGCTGATTCGCATTGCAGGGCGAACTCGGCCAACGCTTCGGTCTCGGCCATTTTGAGGCGCCGGATCAAATATTTGATTTGCGGCACCGAACCCGGGGCCGCGCTCAGCTCGGTGACGCCTAAGCCGAGCAACAAGGGAGTGAAAACGGGGTCGCCGGCCATCTCGCCACAAACCCCGGCCCAGATGCCCTGCTTGCGGGCGGCGTCGGTGGTCATCTTGATCAGGCGCAGGATGGCCGGATGAGTGGGCTCATAGAGATGCGCGATGCGTTCGTTCAAACGATCGACCGCCAGCGAGTATTGGATGAGATCATTGGTGCCGATGCTGAAGAATTTCACCCGGCGCGCCAGGGAATCGGCGGCGACGGCCGCGGAAGGGATCTCGATCATGGCGCCGACCTCAATATTTTCGTCGAAGGGGACGCCTTCATTCTGGAGCTCGGCTTTGAACTCCTCCACCAAAGCATTGGCTTGAGTCAATTCGTCCAGGCCGGAGATCATCGGGTACATCAACTTGACGTTGCCGGTCACGCTGGCCCGGAGAATGGCTCGCAGCTGGACGCGGAAGATCTCCCGTTCCTGCAAGCAGAAGCGGATCGCGCGCCAGCCCAGGAATGGGTTCATCTCCTGCGGCACTTGCAGATGGGACAGAAATTTGTCTCCCCCCAGGTCCAGGGTGCGAATGATCACCGGGCTGGGCTGCAATGCTTCAGCCACGCGCCGGTAAGCTTGATACTGTACTTCCTCCGAGGGCAGGGTTTCGCGGTTAATGAAGAGATATTCGGTGCGGAAGAGGCCGACCCCTTCTGCGCCACTGGCGATCACCGCTTCGGTGTCCTCCGGTTGTTCCACGTTGGCAGACAGGACGATGCGAGTCCCGTCGAGCGTGACGGCCGGCTGGCTGACCGTGTCCCGAAGTTTCTCTTCGAGCGGCGCGCGCCGGCGCACCAATTGGCCGTACTCGAACAAGGTTTGATCGCCGGGATTGACGATCACCACGCCGTTGTAACCGTCCAGCAGCACGTCGCTGCCGCTGCTCAGTTCGTGGCTTAACGAATGAAGACCCACCACGGCCGGAATACGCAAGGACTTGGCCAGGATCGCCGTATGCGACGTGCGGCTGCCCACGTCGATGGCGAAGCCTTTGACCATTTCCTTCTTCAAACGCGCCGTTTGCGTCGGGGTGAGATCGTAGCTGATGAGGATGCAGGGCTCCTTGATCGAGGCCAGGTCGAACTGGGCCGAACGCCCCGCCAGATGGTCCACGACCCGGCCGGTCACATCGCGGATGTCGGCGCGCCGTTCCCGCAGGTATTCGTCATCGATCTTGCTGATGGTCCGGAGATATTTTTCCGACACTTGCTGGAAGGCGTAAGCGGCATCGACCCGTTCGTCCTGGATCAGCCGCGTGACCTCGTCGATGACGGTGGGATCTTCCAGCACTAAGAGGTGCGCATCGAAGATGCTGGCGTCCTGCACGCCGATGCCCTCGGCCAGTTGCCGTTGCACTTCGAGAATGTGATGCCGGGTGTCGAGCAGAGCCTGCTCCAGGCGCTGCAATTCCTGTGAGATTTCCGCCTCGGTCAAGTTTCGGCACGACACCGCTTCTGTCTGCGGCCGGCCCAGCACGAGGACTTTTCCACGAGAGACTCCGGGTGAAACCGGGATCCCGCGGAACACCTTCTCCCCTGCTCGCGCCGCATCAGCCATGGCCCCATTTTACGAGGGCTGCACAGGATTGGAAAGGAAGAAAGGGCGGGGGGAAAAGCGGAAAGCGGAAAGCGGAAACCGGAAAGCGGAAACCGGCAGGCCCTGATTCACACACGCTCTGCCAGGTCGTGCGCGTGGGTGCCGGCAACGGCACGGGCCGCATTAACGCTTCACCCAGGTCGAATGGGCGGGGGGAAAAGCGGAAAGCGGAAAGCGGAAAGCGCAAACGGAAACCGGCAGGCCCTGATTCACGCGCGCTCTGCCAGGGCAGTGCGCGTGGGTACCGGCAACGGCACGGGCCGCATTAACGCATCAGCCAGGTCGAATGCCACTTCACTGTAATGCAATTCGTGGCAGAGCTGGAGCCAGAGCGTGCCCAAAAGACTGGTCGCCACCAGCATGTTCGTGAAGAGCACTTGGGGCACGCTCGTAATCAGCTCCGTGCAATTCTTCTCCAAAGGATGGCGATCGGCGGGTCGAGCGATCTCCGGATGATATCGCGCCAGGGATGGGCTGGCGTCCGCGCCATCACGCCGCAGATAGACCTGGACGTTGCCATAGGTGCCCCGATGGACTTTGCCGTCCGGTTCGGCGGCGATGCCGTCGTTGCCGCCGGACAGCAGGCAGACATTGGCCAGCCCCGCGCAATGATCGTTCACCAGCTTGCGCGTCGCATGGTTGTCCACCGCCAGGATCACGATGTCCTGCTCGCGGATCAGTCGGGAGATGTTTTCGGAAGTGACGTATTCTTCAGCGGCGAGCAGCGTGAGCGATGAATCTTCGATATGAGGGAGCAGATCGGAGCGGAGCACGGCAGCCTTATTGCCGCACTGACCAAAGAGCATGCGGCCGGCGTTAGAGGGATCGAATTTGTCGCCATCCACCAGCACCAGCCGCGTGGCGGCCGGTTGCGCAGCGAGGAAGATGGCCAGATACCGGGCGACGATGCCACCCACTCCACCCAAGCCAATGAGTTTCACAGACAGGTCGGAGGGGATCTGC
>DATLUX010000230.1:0-5320 GCA_035577805.1 Verrucomicrobiia bacterium | reverse complement strand
TGAACCGACCTTCGGGGACTCGAAACTCTTGGCCTTCTCACCCCTCACCCTGGCCCTCTCCCCGTTGAGGGGAGAGGGATTAGGTTCATGGCCCCAATGCGCATGTAAAGCAAATGGAAGCTACCCATGAACCTGACCCTCACCCGGCCTGCGGCCACCCTCTCCCATCCGACCCTGGCTACGCCGGAGGCTTCGCCGAGGCGAGTGGGAGAGGGGCTGGGCTCTTTTTCAGTGGAAGTTCATGGCCCCAATGCTCGCGCACATGACGTGCAGGTGAAAGCTCTCCATGAACCGACCCTCTCAAGGTAGCAGCCGACGCTTGCCCATCGCAGCCCGCAGGGCGAAGGCGGGTCAGGAGGCCCATTCAATTGTCGATTGTCGATATTGTCGATTGTCGATTGGGCCGGGTTCATGGGTCCAATGCGCGTCCGAAATTTCGGAGGTCGAAGCTCTCCATGTGGTGGGGGTCGGCGATCACAGACCGCCGCTACAGCGCTGCAGCAGTCAGCGCGCTTCCAAGATACACACCGAGCGCGCGTGGGGTGTTCTCACCCCTCACCCTTGCCCTCTCCCCGTTGAGGGGAGAGGGAAATACATTAAACACATTGCGGTATTTTTCCCTTAGCATGCGCGCAGCGTATCCGTTGCTAAACACGTACCCCGTTGAAGAGGGAGTTCGTCGCGCTTCCTCACAGCGGCGGGTTGCCCTCGGGCGAGAGTTCGTCTGCCAGCTCGCAGAGGGTTGCGTAATAATCCTCCTGCGACAACCCCAGCGCGCTGGCGCCGAACACTTCGGCGTCGTCCGCCGTGGCGAACTCACCGTAGTTCACGAGCACGAGCTGGTAGAGCACCAGATATGGAATCCGTTCCGGCTGGGCCAGGTAGTAGGGATGCACGTAGATGGTAAACCCGTCCTCGGGTCGCGCGCCGTTGGGTACCGGGTGGGCGAATTCGCCGGACCGCAGCGGCACGTATTCGAAGGCGATGGTGCAGGGATAGCGCACGTAAGCGCGGTCCTCGAGGAGACGTTGCAGTTCATTCCAGCCGATGCGCGGGCCGTACTTGGCGTGGACTTCCGCGCCCTTGGCGGCGACATGGGCGTTCAGCGATTGGCGGCCATCCTCGGCGGTGAGTTGAGTGGGCATAAACGCAAGGGGCAGGCGGGTTGGGCGGTCAAGCGGGAGCTGCGCTCGCTTCGGGCTTTCCTTCGCCGGCCTTGGTCAACTCGCCCTGCAGGATGGGCACCGCCATGCGCAGGAACACCGTGTAACACAACAGCCCGAAGGCCCAGATGCCAAAGCAAATCAAGGTCTCGTTGAGAGTGGGCATATACTCGACGATGTCGCCCAGCGGCGTCGGGATGAAGCCGGGGACCACCAGGCCCATGCCCTTTTCGATCCAGATGCCGACGATGCACAGGACGCAGGTGAGGTTAAGCCAGCGCAAGCTGCGGCTGACCGGCAGCACTAGGAGCACCATGGCCGCGAGATTAAACACGATGGCGATCCAGATCCATGGCACCAGCGCATTGTGCCCGTGCAGCCCGAGGAAAAGATATTTCGAGGAGGCGACGTGCAGGTTGCCGGAGTAAAACTCCTTGAACACCTCGTTGAGCAGGAGAAATACGTTGATCAGCATCGAAACCTGCACGATGCCACGCAGCGTCATCAAGGCGCGGTCGGTGATCATGAGCCGTTCGGCCATGCGAGCACGCACGATCCGGTTGAGCGCCGGGCTTTTCATCAAACGCCGCAAGGCATCGGACGGCACGCGCAGCACCTGCGTCGGCTCCTGGGCGATGGCGGTGCCGGCCCGCGGAGTTCCGTGGAGGGCGGACACCTCACCGAACTGGTCGCCCGGCCCGGCGCTGCGGGTGACCCGGCAGCGTCCGCTTTCCTCGCGCTCGACCACCACGCGTCCCTTCAACACGAAGAAAGCGACCGCGTCCGTTTCGCCCTGATGCAACAAGATGTCGCCCCGCGACACTTCCAAGATCGTCAGCGAGGGCAGCAGCGGTTGGAGCGTCTGGGGGGGAACCGTGGCGAATTCGGGCAAGTGGCGGGCCAGCAGTTGCAGATCCTCGAGGGTAGCCCCGCGCTTCACCATGGCTTGGTGGTTCACGGTGCCGCCGCCGAGCCGCCGGGTCACTTCGCTCAACGGCACGGTGGCAGTGACGCGGCGCACGATCTGGATCGCAAGGATCATCAACGCGGGCCCGGCTGAAAAGGCCGAGGCCAGAAAGCGTGGGCCGACGATCGAGGAATTCCAGAACGGCCGGCCACCCAGCCCCACGTAAAGGAAGGCCGTCACCGTGTGAATTGAGATGGCCCACACGATGGCGATGAACACGAAGGGCACGTAGAACCATCTCGACGGCATCTTCCGCTGATAACGGCAATACAGCAGGTAACCGCAAATATGGACGTTGAGCAGGAGGTAGCCGTTGAGCACGATCACATCCCAGCTCAGCATCGAGGCCGGGAAGTTGAACTGCCCGATGCCCGGGATCAGGTGCCAGAAACGATCCGGCCGGCCGAGGTCCACCATCACAAAGGCCAGGCACATCAGGATGGCCGCCACGGCGAGCAACTCCCCGAAGATGACCAGGTCGTGGAGCTCCTCGTTGTTGTAGATGTAAACGGGGATGACCATCATGACCGCCGCCGCCGCGACCCCGACCAGGAAGGTGAAGTTGGCGATGTACACGCCCCACGAGACTTCGTCGCTCATGCCCGTGACGACCAGGCCGTGGACGAGCTGCTTGGCGTAAGCGTTGAGGCCGAGCAGGCAGACGATGAAGAGCAAGCCGATCCAAAGGTAGTAACGCCAGTCCCCGCAGAAGGCGACGCGCCCGCAACGCCAGAGGAACGTGGAATAGTTTCGAATGCCGGTGGTCATACGTCGAAGTAGTAGAAAAAGCGCGGCACGGTGCCCAACTCCTCTTTCAACTGGATGAACACGCGTTTGCTGCGCAGGATGTAGGACACCTCGCTGTTCGGATCGAGGATGTTGCCGAACTTGCGGGCGCCCGTGGGGCACACCTCCAGGCAGGCGGGGTAGCGGCCGGCCCGCGTGCGCTGGATGCAGAAGTGGCATTTCTCCATCACGCCCTGCCGGCGTGGGCGGTTGCCCAGGTAGGCCATCTCTGGATTGAGCTGGTCCTTCGGGACGGTCGGCTTGGTGAAGTTGAATCGGCGCGCCCAGTAAGGACACGCGGCCTCGCAATAGCGGCAGCCAATGCACCAGTCGTAATCGATCACCGTAATGCCGTCCTTCTCCTGCCAGGTCGCATGCACCGGGCAGACCTTCACGCACGGCGGATTCTGGCACTGCTGGCACTGCACAGGCATGTAAAAGTAGCCTTTCTCGGGGACTGATGCGGGCGAGTAGTTGTGCTCGGCCTTCTCCATGTCGATCGAGCCGTGCGGCATGCGCAGCACGCGGATATACTGGATCTCCGGATTGCGCGAGAGGTTGTTTTCGGCAACGCAGGCGTGGACGCATTTCCGGCAGCCGATGCAGCGCGTCAGGTTGAGGCAATAGACGAACTCGACCCCGTCCAGCGGCTTCAGATCGCGCACGTGCGGGCGCAGGCCGTATTCGCGTTGCACCTGATCCTCAATGCGTTTCAGCACTCGGGCCATTTCCGCCGGCGTCAGCTCCTTGTAGTATTTCTGCATGAACTCATCGACGGAGGTGAAGTCCTTCAGTTCGCGGAGCGGCGCGAGGCTGGCGGCGAGCCCAGCGAAGCCAGCGGTGAGCGCGGCGGTGCTGCGCAGGAAATTGCGGCGGTTCATTGGCGCGTCCAGCGGCTGGCGAAGGGGGGTGGATGGCTCGGTCATATCAATATCAATGTGCTTTCGCAGATTCGTCCGCCTTGACGCCGCCCGGCCGGAGCGGGTGCGGCCTTGGCGCCGGCTGTTGCGGCGGAAACTTCGGGGCGTGCGGATCGTGACAGGAGACGCAATTCTGCCGCTGGAACGGCCCGGCGGCAGCAGACCAGAATCCGTTCTTGCGCCCGTGCGCGCCCGCCTCCCAGTCGCGCAGGGTCGGCCCGTGGCAACTGCCGCAGAGCGGCGAACTCTCCAACAACTTCAATTCGCGCCCGTCACGCGTCTGGAGCAGTTCGAGATTCGTCTCGTCATGGCAATTGAAACAATGGTTGTTCCGGTTGTGCCGGCCGTGGCCCATGGTGAGGTCCTTGTGCGCGTCTGAGAGGATGATGTTTTGCTGGGCATCAAAGTGCAGCACGATGCGCTTCTGCTTGTCATGGCATGTGTAGCAATCCAAGCCCGAGGCATCGCCGCCGGTGCGAACCAGTTCTGCCCCGGAGACCCTGACGGTCGCGGTGTTGGTGAAGATCGGATCCACGGGGAGAATCGGCTCCAAGGAGACCGGCCGGCCCCACAGATCAAGAAGGAACGCCCCCGCCAAGGCCAGACACCCGACCGACAGGCCGACCAGCACAAGCCGTTTCTTGGCTGCATCGTTCATAGCTGGGGCGCAGCATCGGGGGCTTGCGCTCAAACGACCAACCACCTATTGGCAAATGCTGGGCCAATTTTGGATGCATGGTAAGACAGGGTGTGGATGCCTCCATCGGCGGCGGCCGGCGCGGCGGAGGAACGTACGTGTTTAGCACCACAAGCGCTGCGCCCATGCTAGGAAGAAGATACAAAGGCTGTAGCGGCGGTCTATGACCGCCGACCCCTGCACATGGAGAGCCTCCATCTGCTTTTGCATGCGCATTGGGGCCATGAACCTACACGCAAAAGAGCCCTCACCCCCAGCCCCTCTCCCATCCGATGGGAGAGGGTGGCCGCAAGGCCGGGTGAGGGTCGGTTCGTGGGTAGCCCGGACCTCCGAATTTCGGACGCACATTGGGGCCATGAACCCAACCCAAATCTCAGGTAGCAGCCGAGGTAACGAGGCTCTGATCTTTTTCCCGGAGAACGCGTTGGGGTAGAGTGAGCCTCCTGACGTCGGCTGCTACCTGAGGGTCGGTTCATGGGTAGGACGGACCTCCAACTTTCGGACCCGCATTGGACCCATGAACCCAATCCAATCTCACGTAGCAGCCGAGGTAACGAGGCTCTGATCTTTTCCCGGAGAACGCGTTGGGGTAGAGTGAGCCCCTTCGACAAGCTCAGGGCGGGCTTCCTGACGTCGGCTGCTACCTGAGGGTCGGTTCATGGGTAGCTTTCACCTGCACGTCATGTGCACGAGAATTGGGGCCATGAACTTCCACTGAAAAAGGGCCCTCACCCCCAGCCCCTCTCCCACTCGCCTCGGCGAAGCCTCCGGCGTAGCCAGGGTCCGA
>DATLUX010000229.1:0-13972 GCA_035577805.1 Verrucomicrobiia bacterium | reverse complement strand
AACATGGCTGCGCGTCCACGGTGGCCGTCAACTCATACTGGACAGGATTTGTCACGGCAAACGAGTAAACCAGATCGCAACGGGAATATCCATTGGCCTCGTCTATTCCTTCCGGATCCTTTCGCGCAGCGAATGAGGCATTAACCGCGTTCATTCCTTCAACCTTGATCTCGGCGCTGCTCACGAAGGAAGTCATCGAGTACGACATCGTGGCGTCGCTGAAGTATGGAGGCACAGAGTAGAAAGCGCGACTGCTTGCGGTTGGAACCAAAAACCGTCCGGGCAGTCCGTTGCTGGCCACTACAGAACCAACTGGGCAGTTGGTGCCCATGCAAAGAAATTCGCGGACGTAAGTCAGCTCGATGCCGGCGCCGTTCAAGGGCGATGCAAGGCAGCCGAGAGCGGCCCATGCCACCACCGCTGATTTTCGAAGGGTTGGCATACGTTTGCCCACTTTAACCTCGATTACCCGAGCCGCCTAACGCAAAAGGTCAGCGACGGGAGCCAGCCGCCGATGACGATGAGTTTGTCTCTGAGCGGCTCCCGTTCGCTGGACTGCCCGTTTGTTGGGCCATCTGAGCCACGCTTTCGTCAATGCGTCCAGCCCTTCGGAAAAGTCTGATGAAGAAAATACTCCCATAGAACCCAACGACAAACGCATATGCCAAGAAGCCGAACGCAAACCAGTATCCCCAATCCGTCAAGGGGTCAGGCGACAGGAGCAACAATACCAAGCCAACCAAAGCGAGAAAGCTGGCTGCAACTAGTACCGGGATAAGCGCACTGGAGAGGCGGGTCTTTCGGGCAAGGCGCAAAAGAAGCTCTTGATATTCGCTCTCGCCATAAGCACGGGCGAACCAAATCTTGGCTGTGTTGGACGCGGATACCATCAACGATGGAATCAAAACAATGATCCCCATACCTGTAGAATAATAGGGAATCAGACATAGGAGCATTGTGGCAATCGCGAACCACCACCCGAACTTTCGCACAATCGGATTGGCTTCAAGTTTCAACTTTGGGGTGACTAGGTAGGTGCTTCCGATGTCTCCCAGCCTCGACACCAAAATCAAAATGCAGAGCAGGTGTTCGAGCTTCACATGGCTATAAAGAAATTCGCGCATGGTCGCAACGCAGCTCTTAGGTCCAACGCAAAGGTCAGCGACGGGAGCCAGCCGCCGATGACGTTGAATTTGTCTCTGAGCGAATCGGCTGGCTCCCGTTCGCTGCACCGTCTTGTTCGCTGCCCCCTCTTGAGATCACCTGTCGATGACACGTAACCGAAAATCCAGATCGAATCCTCGTCACACCGGTAAGGGATATCATGACGATGAAGAATCGCCAAGAACTCGGATTCGACGCTGCAGACTTCCGCAGCCAAAAGCCGTCCCCGGCGGCGGAGAAAGCGTGCACGAATCCGAATCCATTCGATCTCGTAGAAAGGCGAGAGGCACTCGTCGCTCCAGTCCCCAAGGTAGTGAACGTCGGCATCGAACTGCTCGGGCTCGGGATGAGGATTCAAAACGACCTTGAGCTGATAAGGAGGAGCAAATGGCAGCTCGGCTCGCACTGCCTTCTGCAGTTCGCGCCATTTGGTATCGTTCATGATCGACACCAAGCCGCGCATGGCAACCTCTGTGTCGATTTGCTGCTTGGACTTAGGCATCGGTTCCCTCACAGCGAACGTCCCGGCTCACCGACCCCGCGCCAGTGACGCCCGACCTGGAACTGCGATGCCCGGCGGGGTTCGGTGCAGCCCGGCTGGTTAGGCTTCATGTCATCCTCACTTTCTTCGCCGTGCCGACGCGACCAGTGAAGTCCACGTAAATCTGAGCGACGCCCGCGTGTGAACTGGACGACGAAGAACCAGCGCTCCGGCTCAACGTTGCGTAATGGCTGAAGCGTGATCTCCGTGACGGGCCATGCGCTGTCATCTTTCACGATGCGACGCAACACCGCACGTGCTGCCGTGACAGCGCGGTCGGGTGCGAACGGTAGCGGCAGAGACGGTATCCATGACGGACCAGCGCGAACAACGTCCGGGCTGATGGTGCTGACGTACTGGACACCTCGGAAGGAAAAGTACGACTGCCCGGCCTCTGGCTCGTCGGGGTGTTCGAGTGCTCGCAGCGCGTCGGGAGGCAGAACAATTACCTGGGGCTGCTTGGAGGGTTTGGAAGGGCGGGCGCTCATGAAGCATAACGGTAAGCTGACCGATGACGAGGAGCGCGCCAAGTGCATCCGGATTGGAACTCAATGGCCATCGTGCTCCTCGTCATTCGGTCGAGCGCCTGGTTGGACCTTCAACCTCTGCAAATCCAGGGAAACATCCTCATCCTCGGCCCGAACTTGAACTCTGAAGGGAACATCACGGAACGTGTAAACAAACTCGAGGGCACCAGCCGCACGAAGTTGTCGAATCTGACGGGTGTCCGCCAAATTCCGCAGGAGCGACTCCGCATTCTCTGGTGTGATGGCCGGTCCCTCGATGGCGGGTCAGCACGTAGATGAACAACAGGAGGCTCACCCGCATGGAGGCTCAAACCCTCAGCACGCTCCGACAGAACCAGCGTGAGCAAATCTGTCATTTCGTATTCAGAGCTGGACATGGTGATGCGCTTTCGTGGTCCAACGATTCAGCTCACCGATGGTGGCCCCTCCGTGGCGCTCGAATTGTCAACAGGCGCTGCGGGGCCGCCATTCGGTGTAGCGCCTGGTTCGGCATTCTTGGTCCCGTGTAACATCGCCACAAGCTCTGCTTCCGCAAACAGCCTGCTACCAACCGGAACTCGATCAGGTGATGTGTGGAGTAAAGACACCGTGATCCTCCATCGCAGATCCAAGAGTGGTTCGGGACTGCGGATATTGAAATGCGACAGGTTGAACTGTGCCTCCACTTGAAAAGCCACACCTCCGGGAGGCTCTACAAGCACAGTCTCGATGCGTTGCGTCGGAAATCCATCAGGCACCGAAAAGTCAGGACGCAAAACTAGAAGGTTTGCCTTCTCCAAGTGCCAAGTACGATCGACCGTCATAAGCTGAACTGGCTTGTTTGGTGTCATACTGCCGAACAGTATGTATTGAGCCAAACCGGGTTTGGCCTAGCACGACTTTGGCATTTTGTCCTCATTTTCAATCTGACTGGACAGTAGAGATTTACGATGAAAAGGCAAGTTCGGCATTTGGCCTAGCACGGGTGCAGGAGCCTGCCAGTGGCAAGTGCGGAGCAACATCTTCCCGATACGGTTTGGCCTAGCCGGTCTTCGCAGATGCGCCGTGAACCTCTGTCGATGCTCGTGGCGCTTCGACCCGGCGAGCAATGCCAAGGAGGCACCAAGTGACTCCAAGGAAACGTCCGTCTGGGCCGGTTTTTATCCCTAATCCCAAACTCAAGCTGTTGGATCAATGTCGGGAGGCGCTTCGTTTCTGGCAAGTATCGCCATCTGTCTCCAGGCCCCGTCGATCCAGACATGATTGCAAGCCCGATCAAGACTGCCGTTCATCCGTTCGGTTGCCAGCCTGGCTTTTCTGCCGATAAACTGAAATGAGAATGAACGTGATGGGTGCCCGCGAACGTTTTGTTCATGTCCGCCCGGGATCCGGCCTGCGCGTAGGCCTTGGGCTTGCGCTGCTCTTCGGAGCCGGAACAATGCCCCTGCAAGCCCAAGCTCAGAACAACTCTGTGCTCGATGAACTGACCAAGGCGGCCGAGTCATGGGCCCAGCAGAATCTCGACGATCAGGTCCTCGAGGCACTCAAACAAACCGACCAGGAACTGGTTCGGCGACTGTTCCGGGAACTCACCAAGCGCCTGGAAGCAGAGAATCTCTACGATCTGGGACCGCTGAAGGATAACGCTCGGCGTCTGCTACCGGTCTTGCAGGAGTCGAAAGAGACCCGGCCCTACGCGATCTGGTTGCAGAATGAATTGGATTATCTGGAAGCGGCAGAGCAACTGCGGCGGCAGATGCAGCCCCAACCGCCCAAGCGCGGCAGCCCCGCCCCGCCACCGCCGCCGACCCCGGAGGCCCAGCGCACCGTTTGGGACAAAAGATTGGAAGCGCGGCCCTTGCCACCGGGTGCCCGAACCTACGTGCCCCGGCTCAAACCGATCTTTGTCGCCGGGGGCGCCCCGGCCGCCCTGGTGTGGTTGGCGGAAGTGGAGTCGTCCTTCAACCCGGATGCGCGCAGTCCCACCGGAGCGGTGGGCTTGTTTCAGTTCATGCCCGCCACAGCACACAGTCTTGGTTTGTCGCTTTCGCCGCGTGACGAACGCATGAACCCCGAGCGAAGCGCCCAAGCCGCCGCCAAGTATCTGCGGTATCTCTATGCGCGTTTCGGGGATTGGCGTCTGACCTTCGCCGCTTACAACGCGGGCGAGGGCCGGGTGGCCGGACTGCTCAGCCAGGCCCGCACGCGAAGTTATTACACGATTGCCTCCCGGTTGCCCGCCGAGACGCAGCTTTATGTCCCCAAGCTGGAGGCCACGCTCAAGAAACGTGAAGACATGACTCTAGGCGCCCTCCGCCTCCCGCCGCCGTAGCCAAGGCAGTGGACGGAGGACGTTGTCGCTTCAAACGCGCGCCTGGGAGGCCCAAAAAAGTGGTGCAAGCTTCAGGAACCAGCTTACAATGGCGTTCGATATGAAGAATCTGACAGCCTTCGTCGCCGTTGCGGTGGTCGCCGCCGGTCTAACCATCACCAGTGTCACCTTCGCCGCTGACAATAAGAACCCCAAACCTTACCCGCTCAAGACCTGCGTCGTCACCGATGAGGAAATCAACGACAAAGGCGAGATGAAACCTTACCGCTTCGTCCATGAAGGGCACGAGGTGAAGTTGTGCTGCAAGTCATGCTTGAAAGATTTCAAGAAGGATCCCGCCAAGTATATGGCTAAGATCGAAGCGGCTGAGAAGAAATCGAAGTAGTCGGCACTGCAGCGACGCAGCGACGGTCTGCGGCCGCGTACCTGCTTAGCGCGCGAGGGAGCGCGGCGTTTACGCCGCTTCAATGTCCGGCGGGTCCGCCGCGGTGGGAGTTGCAAGCGCTTGCTCCGATTCCCAACTTGAAGCGGGCTGAAGCCCGCGCTCCGGGGACGCTAAATCCGTACGCGACCGCCGCTCTTTCGGTCCAGTCTAGTTTCCTGTGGCCTGGCGGTCATAACCGCCGCTCCAGCGCTGCAGCAGTCAGCACGCTAAACGCGTACTCGACCTGGGCTCGTGAAATGGACGGCCCCTTGGGCCTCGGTAACCTAAAGCTCACATGCATACGAACGAATACCTCTTTCCGGATCGGCTGACGCGGCGTGATTTCCTCAAATCCGCCGCGACCGCTTCAGCTTCGTTGGCGACAGGCCTGGCCGCGACCGGTTGTGCTGGCGGTCCTAAACCCGCCCAGCCGGTGGTCCGGCTCGGCAGCGGACATTATACCTACGAAACGGTCCTTGGCTGGGGCGAATTGCCTCTCGGCATGAATTACGGTTTTGGCTGCGGCATCGTGGTGGACGGCCAGGATCGCGTTTACGTGACTTCGCGTTCGACCAGCCCGTGTGTGGCCATCTTTGATCGGCACGGCAGGTTGCTCGAGACGTGGAGCCGCGAGTTTTCGAACCAAGTCGGCCTCTCCTTGCCGCAAGTGGCCGACACCGCCCATTGCATCTACTGGAGCAAAGAAGGTCAGGAAGAGTTCTTCTACTGGACGGAGAACGTCAGCACCAACAAGGAAGGGCCGCGCGTCGGGGCGCGCGTTTACAAGACGGATTTACGCGGCAAAATTCTCTACCAGATCGGGAACGTTGCCCAGGAAGGCAGCACGGCCCAGAAGTTCGACTGGACCAACCCGACGGATGTGGCCGTGGCGCCCAACGGCGACATCTACGTGGTCGACGGTTACGGCAGCCAGCGCGTCAGTCGATTCACTAAAAACTTCAAACACCTCCGCACCATCGGCAGCCGCGGCAAGGAACACGGCCAGTTCAATACGTGTCACGGGATCTGGGTCAAGACGCTCAAGGACCGTGAACCGGAGATCTACATCGCGGATCGGCACAACGGACGCATTGAGATCTTCGACCTCGAGCTGCAATACAAACGGAGCCTGGCCGATCTGGTGCGCATGCCTTGCTGTTTTTATCAGCACAAGAATCATCTTTACATCCCTGACCTGGGCAGCCGCGTCACCATTCTGGACGCGGCTGATCATTTGGTCGCGCACCTGGGCGATGGCAAGACGGCCGCCGGCCAGGATGCGCCCGACAACAAAACGAATCCCGCCTTGTTCGCTGCTCCGCACGCCTTATGCGTCGATTCGCGTGGCGATTTTTATGTGGTCGAATGGGTGGATTTTGGCCGCCCACGCAAATTCAAGCACACGCCTCAGGAAGTGTAGCCAAATTCCTGCAAATACTCCTGCAGCGGCGCCCAGTGCGGTTCCAGCCAGGGCGCATAATGTCGCCAGCGCCCGATGGCCCTCGAATAAAGTGGTTGGGCCACATCCGCGTAAGTAGGCGAACGCACTCCGCGTGTTGCCGGCGTCGCCGGTTTCAGCATGGACGGTTCCCAGGAAAGGTCCAAGGCCTGAGCCAGTTCCCGCAGTGGCTGCTCCGGTTGGCGCACGAGTTGTTCGTAGCGCACCTCCGTCCAGCGCTGCGGGATGTGCTCACGCCAATGTCGCCACAACTCGAGGGTCAAGGCCAGCGCGGCGCAAGTGCTGCCCAAATCAAGCGCCGGCGCGCTGTCCGCATTCAATGGCACCAGCGTGAAGAAGAAACTGACGCATACGTCGCGTGGATCGCGCAGTGGAAAGATCACGCGCGCTTCGGGCAGCAATCGCAGGATAAAACCCAGGTCCTGCGTGGCCAGCGGGTCCTTTTCGATGAGCAACCGGCCGTCCAATCGCTCCCCTAAATGCGCCGCGGTCGCTCGAAAGAAAACCTCGCGCCCGGCCGCCAGCTGCTCCAGATCAAATTCATCCACCTCCCGCCAGGCGTCCTCCGTCGACGAGGCTTGAAACACGATCGGCTCGAGGAATTGCGTGCGCAGGATCCCCGTCTCGTCCGTGGTCAAGACTCCTGGATGCGAGGCCAGCAGTTGTTCGAGCAACGTCGTGCCGGACCGTGGGTGTCCGGCCAGAATAGCCAGGGGCACCGCTCGCGGCAGGGAGGCGCTCGCCCGTTGCCAGCGTTCCAGCGTCGCCCGGTCCAGGGCGCGCGCAAATGTTCTGCGCCGATCAGCCCGGAGCCGCCATTGGCCCAACAACGGCTCGGCGACCGGACGAAGTTGGGCTTTGGCTTTCTCCAGCGCGCCCATCGCACCGCAATAGTCGCCACGGCGATCGCGACATACCGCCAACTCGTACTGTAAACGCCAGTCGTCCGGGCCCGGATGCTCGAACAGATGCCGCGTCAGAATTTCCTCAGCCTCTTCGACGCCGCCCGAACGCCGCAACGCATGCGCCAGGGCACGGGCCGCTTGTGCGTCCAGCGGATTGGCCGCCAACGCTTCCCGCGCCCAGGCCGCGGCTTCCTCCAGCTTGCCCTCGCGATCGCGCAACTCGGCCAGCATCCGGCAGAACGTGTGGTCCCCAGGCCGCCTGGCCAAAGCCAACTCAACCCATCGTGCCGCTTCCGCCCAGCGGCCCAGAGTGAACAGCCTTTTGGCCGCAAGTAAGGCCGGCGCCGGATCAGAAGGGGCGCGGTCCGAAGCCATCCCCAATGTCGCCAGCCCATCCGCAAAGTCGAAGTTCGCCCAGAACACTTCCGCCAGTTCCAAAAACACAGCCGCCGAAGCACCGGGCGCTTCGGCGGCTAACCGGAACAAACGGATTGCGTTGGTGATCTCCCCGTCTTGATACGCCCGGCGCGCTTGCTGCAGCCGCGCCTCGGAAATGCTGGACGCGGTGCTCATGCTGCCAGCGACGCCGGCAAAACCGGCCCGCGCGGCTTAGCCGCGACGACGGCGGCGCATCGCGATCGCTCCCAGTGCCACACCGGCACCCGCCGCACCCAACCCCAACACGGAAGGTTCAGGCACCTGCGCGAAGGTTAAATTGTCCAGGGCAAAATACGATCCCGCCCCGCTCGTGAGTTGCAAACTCAGCGTCAGCGCTTCTCCAAGATGCCCGGAAATGCCCGGCGAAATCAGACTGCGCCCGCCCGCGTCGGTCATGTTCCAAACGCCGGAGGCCAGCAAACCACTGGACGCCCCCATGAGAGACCAGTTGATCGCCCCGGCCCCGCCTCCCGCCCACTCATCCAACTCAAAGGACAACAGGCGCACCGAAGAGGCCGAAGACGGCGTGAACAGAATCGACAGAGTCGAATCGCCGCCGGTGAAATCGGATTGCGCCACAGATCCACGTCCGTTCCAATCGATGTAACTGTCCCAACTGCGGCCGATCCAGTCCAAGCTAATATTGGGCGTCCCACCCCCGGTCACTTGATAATCCGCCGAGGACGCCACCACATTGTCGCCGTATCCCGGGATGGTTGCGATCGGCGTATTCTTTTCAGTAAACCCTTCGAAAGTAATGGTGGTCTCCGCCTTAGCCCCACATGCCAAACCAAGCCCCGCCCCACCCAAAGCCGCAAGTTTAAGGACCTTCGTCGAGGATTGATGCCGGACCCTGCGCCGTTTGTTCTTCATAAGGTTCGTGGGTAATGTTTCTTCTGATTTCGTGACCTCAGCCGCGTTTGGCATTCACCACACAGGACCATACAAAGACGGTGAGTGGAGGAGTGCCAATGCTGAAATCCGAGCGGAGACCCTAGGCAGATCCCGGCGCTTTGGCAAGCAGGAACGTACTGTCGTGAAAAGCCCGCTGGCGCTCGGAAACGCGGCTTGGCACCCTTCATCGACAGTGAACTTGAACCACGAACCTTGCGCTCTCGATGCGTCTGTTTATCGCCGCTCCGTTGGCGCCTGAAATTCGCGAGGCGCTCTGCGCCAATCTGGCGCGCGTGCGGGCCGCCCTGTCCCGCATGCCGATCAAATGGGTTCCACCCGAAAACTTGCATCTCACGTTTCGGTTCCTTGGGGAAACCCCTGAGAGCGATCTGGACGCGCTCACGAAACGGCTGCGCGGAGTTTGCCTGAGGTTCCCGCCGATGGAGGTTCAAGTCGCCGGCCTGGGCTGTTTCCCGGCCCCCTCGGCTCCGAAGGTGATTTGGGTCGGTCTCCAAAGCGCCCCTCGGCTGTGGACGTTGCATGACGCCATCCAAAAAGCCACGGCGGAGTTCGGCGTGAAGGAAAAACCAGGGTTCGCCGCCAGGCGCACGCCGTTTACTCCTCATCTGACCGTCGGGCGGGTCAAGGATGTCTCGGCCGCTGAACGCCAGCAGTTGGGCCGCGAGCTCAGCAGGCAGACGGTGGGAGACGTTGGCGGATGGCGCATCGAGCACGTGACTTTAATGGAGAGCGAACTTTCGGCGGCCGGCTCACGTTACCGCGAGCTGGCTGCGATCCCGCTCTTGTCGCAGTGACCTCCACTTTTCGGACGCGCGTTGGGACCATGAACCCAACCCAATCTCACGTAGCAGCCGAGGTAACGAGGCTCTGATCTTTTTCCCGACGAACGCGTTGGGATAGAGTGAGCCTCCTGACGTCGGCTGCTACCTGAGAGGGTCGGTTCATGGGCAGGCCTGTTAGGTCACAGCTCATGCGGCACACGCTTCAATCGGCGCGCCCGGCAGTAAGCCAGCAAAAACAGAATGCGATGCTGGACCGTCACGATCGGAAAAGCCGCCAACCCCCGGGCCAACCGCATCAGATCCGCCACGACGCGATTCTCCGGCACTTCGCCATGGAACTTCAACCCATCGAGATCCAGCAGGTAAAGTCGCTGCTCGCCGTCCAGCACGAGATTGGTTTCCTTCAGGTCGCGATGAGAAAAGCCCTGTTGGTGGAGTTGTGCGATGAGCTCCGCGGTTTTGCGGATCAGCGCAGGTTCGGGAGCAGGACCGCGCCGCAGGCGCGCCCCCAGATCCAGCGCGGCTGGAATTTCTGCCATGAGGAGATAACTGCGCAGCAACACTCCGCAACAACGCCGCGAGGCTACGGCCAAGACCTTGGCCGTGGATATCCCGGCCAACTCCAGATGGTAAGCCGCCCGAAAGGCCCGCCGCGCCCGCGAGTGCCGAAAAAGATCCTTCACCAGATTCTCAACCTTGCGGAAGTTAAATCGTTTGAGGACCACGCTGTCGGTCTTGCCCACCGTGGCAGTGCGGCCGCCCTTGAGAATCTGCGCGCGCTGGGCCAGAAAACCGTCGGGATCATCCATGATAGCCAGGACCGTTGGGGTGAGGCCCGCTGAACGAACCTGCCAAAGCAATCCGCCGGCGGCGCGGGCCGCATAGTCCCGATTGTGCCGCAGACAACGCCAGGAGCGTCTAAACAGCAGCGTCCGCCGCAACCGCGCGCTTTCTTCTTCCACCTCCGCGCTGACCGGGATGGGATAACTCACGCGCAGCATGGCTAGGTTAGCCGTCCGCTCGGAGTCCAGCAGGGCATCGCGCACTTCTGCCCCATGCAGATCAACCAGACGGATCTCAAAGGGATCCTTTCGGACCAGTAAGTTCGCCGGGTGCAAGTCTCGTTGGAGGACACCGTGCTCGTGCAGCCGGGTCACAAATGCCAGGACCCGCGCCGGATCCACTCCAGGGGCCTGGTCCAGCGGCAGACCTGGAAATGCTTCGGTGATCAGCACGCTCTCGTGGATGCCTGTCCAACTGTGGCGTTCTCCCAACGCCACATGCCGGACCACCGGAATGTTCCGCGCCTCCAATTGTTGGGCCAAGACCCATTCCTGGTGGGCCTGCGTCGGCGCGAACAGGTATTTGAGCGGACGCAGGAGGACGCCGTGATGCAAATAACGTTTCACATAAAAACGGTCCGGGCCCACTTGATGCACCGTGACACGTTTGAGCGGAGATTCCTTGACCATCTGCCCGGAAGAACGCAGCACCGCTTCGAGTTGAGGAGCAAAGCCAGGCTGAAGCACCCAACGAATACCCTGCATCTCACGATGAATCACGGCGTGGACTCTGGGAGTGCCACTGGCAGCTGTCAACCCGCAGCCGCCTACCCGCCTCGTCGCAGCCGACGTCAGGAGGCCTGCCCTGAGCTTGTCGAAGGGGCTCACTTTATCCGGGTGCGTTCGTCAGCGAAAGAGATCAGAGCCCTTCAACAGGCTCAGGGTGTACCTCGTTACCCGCCTGCGCCCTACGGGCTACGGCGGGCAAGCCTCGGCTGGTACGTCAATGATAAAGCAAATAGCGTTCGCGCCGTTGCTTGAAACGATCCAGATCCGCGGCCCAGTTCTGCTTGATCGTTTCCAGGGAACTGCCGGCGCGAACCGCCGTCAGCGTGGCCGCATCGCGCAGCAACGGCGCAACTTTATCCAACGCATAATCGTTTGGATAAAGCCGGGTGAGGGTCAGAGCGATGAGCAGGCCGACGTCCACGGCTTGTAATTGCTCGCGGTCAGTGACCACGACGGAGGCGCCGCCGCATTCCCGGTTCTTGAAGGTGCTGGCGACGGGCGTGAAACGGGCTGGAATAAAACGGACTCCAGGCAAGGCCGCCGCGTTGAGTTCAGCAGCGAATTGCAAATCGTTGATATAGGGCGCCCCGATCAATTCAAATGGCGTGTCGGTGCCGCGGCCCACCGACAAGGCGGATTCGTGCAGGCCGAGGCCTGGGTAAAGCGCGGCCGCGTTCAGGCTGCGCATGTTGGGCGAAGGATGCCGCCAAGGCTGGCCGGTTGCATCGAACCACATCGATCTCTTCCATCCTTGCAACGGGATCACCGTGAGCCGCGCGTCCAGGCGCCGCTCCTCGTTGAACATTCGAGCCAACTCACCGATCGTCATCCCGTGCCGAAGCGGAATCTCGTGCCACGCCGTGAAGAGAGGGGTCCCATGGTAGACAGGGCCTTCGATGGCCTGTCCGTTAATGGGGTTGACCCGATCCAACACGATGAATTGAAGGCCGGCCCGAGCGGCCGCTTCCAGGCAAAGCCCCATGGTGGCGAGGTAAGTGTAGAAACGGCAGCCGATGTCCTGAAGATCGAAGACCAACGCATCCAGGTTCGTGAGCGAGGCCGGCGAAGGCGAACGCAACTGCGCCAACAACGCATTATAATCCTTTTCCGTTTGATCCTTTTTCCGCGGCGGAACGCGCGGATAAAGGCTGTGCACCGGCAGTCCCGTGGCTTCATCCACGGTGTCCCCCACTACTTCGTCCAGGGCGCCACGCAGGCCGTGTTCGGGCGTGAAAAGAGCCTGCAACTGCACCTCCGGCGCATGGAAGAGCAGGTCGATGGTGGCATTGCGCCAGCGGTCCTGGCCGGTGTGATTAGTCACCAAAGCGATCCGCAGCTTGCGCAAGGGCGCGAACTTCTGTTCCACCAGCGCGTCGATGCCATTGAGCACCCCGGGCAGCGCCGGATGGACCTCAAACAAATGGTTGGTTTTCGAGGCGTTGGCCGTCTCCGCCACCGCAATGAAATTCGTGCGGAAAGGCAAGGCCCCCTGCACATTCACGAAGTCAAACCCGTCCACCGCGCGCGCCGCCAGTGTCCCCAGACTCGAATACAAAGTTGTGACACTGCCGCGTCCGTCCGGATGAACGCGGTTGGAGAGAAACACCCAAAACGTCCTGGAAAAAGGATCGAGCCACAACGCGGCCCCAGTCCATCCGGTGTGCCCGAAGGAACCGCGCGGGAACAACGTTCCACGCGGCCGGCTGTACGGTGAATCGATGTCCCAGCCAAAACCGCGCCGGCTCAAAACACCTTCGGGTGATTGCACGGCGGTCATCTGCGCGACGATCTCGGGAGTGAACAGGCGCACGCCGTTCAATTCGCCACCGTTCAGAAGCATGCGCGCATAGCGAGCCAGATCGGACGCGGTGCTGAACAGTCCGGCATGTCCCGCCACTCCGCCCATGCGGCGAGACGTCGGATCATGCACTTTGCCCCGCAACATGCCTTCGGGGGTCTGCTGCGTCGGCGCGATTCGGCCGACCAACCGCGATGACGGCAGGAAACTCGTGTCGTGCATGCCGAGCGGTCCGTAGAGCTGGGCGCGCGTAAATTCGTCGAGGCGCTGGCCGCTCACCCGTTGCACCACCTCGCCCAGCAGGATGAAATTGATATCGCTGTAGCGGAAGATGGTGCCGGGCGGATCGGTCGGTCGCTCGCGGCAGGCCAGGGCAATTCCATTGCTGTAGCCCGCCCATTCCGGCTGGCTGGGAAGTCCGGAGCGCAACCCCGATGTATGCGTGAGCAAATGCCGCAAGGTAATGCCTTGGGTGCCCGGGCCCAGGAACTCCGGGATGTGTTGGCGCACCGGATCGTCCGGATGAATCTGACCGTGTTGCATCAACAACATGATCGCCGGAGTGGTCGCCACGACTTTGGTCAACGACGCGATGTCAAAGATGGTGTCTTCAGTCATCGGCTCAGCCGTCGGAACCACCGACCGCTGGCCAAACGCGCGTTGATAACTCAGTCCTTCGCGTTCCAGGCGGAAGACCGCTCCGGGCATGTCTTTCTCGGCGATCCCGTTGGTGATGGCGCCGGCTAGGTCCTGCAGACGAGCCGGCACAAAGGCAGGCACCGCCGAATGACCCGGCACGCCGCACAGCAACCACCCAGACAAAAGCAACCAACGCAGGGCGACTCGAGGCGGGCTTTTGGACCCATGAACCCAACCCAATCTCACGTAGCAGCCGAGGGAACGAGGCTCTGATCTTTTTTCCGACGAACGCTTTGGGATAGAGTGAGCCCCTTCGACAAGCTCAGGGCAGGCCTCCTGACGTCGGCTGCTACCTGAGAGGGTCGGTTCATGGGTAGCTTTCACCTGCACGTCATGTGCACGAGAATTGGGGCCATGAACTTCCACTGAAAAAGGGCCCTCACCCCCAGCCCCTCTCCCACTCGCCTCGGCGAAGCCTCCGGCGTAGCCAGGGTCCGA
>DATLUX010000228.1:0-17603 GCA_035577805.1 Verrucomicrobiia bacterium | reverse complement strand
GATCTTTTTCCCGGAGAACGCGTTGGGGTAGAGTGAGCCTCCTGACGTCGGCTGCTACCTGAGGGTCGGTTCATGGGTAGCTTCCACCTGCACATGACATGGACGCGCATTGGGGCCATGAACTTCCACTGAAAAAGACCCCTCACCCCCAGCCCCTCTCCCACTCGCCTCGGCGAAGCCTCCGGCGTAGCCAGGGTCGGATGGGAGAGGGTGGCCGCAGGCCGGGTGAGGGTCTGTTCATGGGTAGCCCGGACCTCCGAATTTCGGACGTGAATTGGACCCATGAACCCAACCCAATCTCACGTAGCAGCCGAGGTAACGAGGCTCTGATCTTTTTCCCGGAGAACGCGTTGGGGTAGAGTGAGCCTCCTGACGTCGGCTGCTACCTGAGGGTCTGTTCATGGGTAGCCCGGACCTCCAACTTTTGGGCGCGCATTGGGGCCAATGAGCCCGGACACTCGCGATTCGGCATTCGGTATTCCGCATTCGATCAGAGCCTCCTGACATCGGCTTCTCCTCAAATCGCAAATCGAAAATCGCTTACGCCAGGATCCCGTTCACCACTTGCCCAGCGATGTCAGTGAGCCGATAGTCGCGTCCTTCAAAGCGGTAAGTCAGCTTGGTATGCTCGATGCCGAGCAGGTGCATCATGGTGGCGTGGAAATCGTGCACATGCACGGGGTTCTCCACGATGTTATACGCGAAATCGTCCGTCGCCCCGTAAATCAGCCCTGGCTTGATGCCCCCGCCCGCCATCCAGATGGAAAAACAGCGCGGATGATGATCGCGCCCAAAGCTGTCTTTTTTGATTTCGCCCTGGCTGTAAGTGGTGCGTCCAAACTCGCCGCCCCAAATCACGAGCGTATCGTCCAGCAAACCGCGTTGTTTGAGATCATGCACCAGAGCTGCGCTGGCCTGATCGGTGTTCTTGGCCTGCTCACGAATCCCTTTGGGCAATTCGTTGTGATGATCCCAGTCCCGGTGGCAAAGCTGAATGAAACGCACGCCTCGTTCGGCCAGACGCCGGGCCAGCAAACAGTTGTTGGCAAAGGACGCCTTGCCGGGTTCGGCCCCGTAACTGTCCAGCACCTGCTTGGGCTCCTTGGAGATGTCCATCAGCTCCGGGACGCTCGTTTGCATCCGATAGGCCAATTCGTAATTCTCAATGTGCGTGGCGATTTCGGGATCGCCCAGGCGACCCAATTGATGCCGGTTCAACGCTTGCATTGAGTCGATCAACTGACGCCGGTTCTGCAGCGTGACCCCGTTGGGGTTCGACAGGTAAAGGACCGGATCGCCGGCTCCACGGAATTGGACGCCCTGATAATTTCCAGGCAGAAACCCGTTGCCCCAATAACGGGCTTGCAGCGGCTGACCACCACCGCCGCTGAGCAACACCACGAACCCGGGGAGATTCGCGTTCTCACTTCCTAACCCGTAGGTCACCCAGGAACCCATCACCGGCCGGCCCGGTTGCTGGTGGCCCGTCGCAAAAAACGTCACTGCCGGATCGTGATTGATCGGTTCGGTGAACATCGATCTCACCAGGCATATGTCGTCGGCCAGCGTCGCGATATGCGGCAACAATTCGCTGAATTCCATCCCGGACTGCCCGTGTTTCTTAAAGCCAAAGGGCGACCCCACACAAAGCAGCTGCTTCTGTCCGCTCGTCATCCCGGTAATCCGTTGGCCCATTCGCACTGAGGCCGGTAATTCCGTGTTCGTGAGTTCCCCAAGGCGCGGCTTGTGATCAAAAAGATCAATGTGCGACGGGGCGCCCGACATGAAGAGATAGATCACGCGCTTGGCTCGCGCGGGCCGATGCAAACCCCCGAGGACCCCCGAGGCGATGCTGGACTTGGCGAGGCTTGCTGGCGCTGAAAACAAATCGTTCCGTAGTAAAGACCCCAAGGCCAGGGCGCCCAACCCGGTCGTGCTGCGCACCAGGAAAGCGCGCCGGCACAAGACCGTGTTGGGGTCGGAGGCAAGGCTCATGGCAGGCAGCATACCAAAGAGGGGGAATGGGGAAAGGGGGAAAAGCGGAAAGCGGAAAGCGGAAAGCGGAATGGGGAATGGGGAAAGCGGAATGGGGAAAGCGAAAGCGGAATGGGCTCTGCTTATGACGCCTTTGTGCACACTGATCGGTGCTGTGACCGGCCTTCGAGCGTGACTACCGGCAAGAACTGCCCGGCAAAAATGACCACTCGGCTATCCCAAAATGGACTACTCACGTCTCCAGGCTGGTCGAATCAGAAAGGTCGGGTCTTGAGATTGCGGGAGTTGCGGGGGCTTTGGGCAAACGATTTATGAACCAACTGGCTCTGTATGATCCCTATGAGGCGCTGCGTCCGTTGATGAACCGCTATGGGGCGACTGGCAGTGCCCAGCAGTTTCATTGGGCGGTGCGGCAGGCCTACCACACGGTGGAAGCGCATCGTTGGGATGTTCTGCATGAATCGTTGTTTCTTGGACTCGAGCCGGTCTGGCACACCTTGTTTGACCATCTGCATCGCCAGCCGCCGAGGAAACTCCGGGTGTTAGACGTCGGAGCCGGAACTGGATTGGTCGGCACGTTCCTGGAGATGCACCTGGCCGATCGGGTAGGCTCGTTGACCATGCTGGACCCTTGCGCAGCGATGCTGGAGAAATGCCGGCGACGGGCGGAGTTATTCTCCTTTCCGTGCGAGTTCCGTCAGGGCGACGTGGGTCAGTTGGCGGAGGAGGAACACTTTGATCTGATCACGATCAACAGCGTGTTGCATCACATCGTGGAATTGCCCGCCTTCTTCGAGCGCGTGGGCACATTGCTGTCGCCCCAGGGCTGGTTTTTGACTGCGCACGACCCGCGAGCTGAGGCGAGGATGGACGTTGAATTTCAGGCGCGGCACCAGGCCTGGCGGGCCGCGAGGAGAGAGCTGGGCCGATCGATCTGGGCACAGGTCAGCGAGTTGATTCGCCAGATGATCGGGCATGTCTCTCCGCTGGCCTGGGAAACTTCGAGTTTGTTGCTCGAACAACAGGCCATCCGACGTCCGATGACCATGTCGTCGATCTCGTCGGTCACCGACTTTCATCTGCCGTACCGGACGCGCCAGGCAAGCAACGGCATTTCGTTGGCGCAGATGACGGAATGGTTGGGAAGGCTGACGTTGGTGGCGGATTATACCTATCAACATTTTGGTGCGCCTTGGAGCAGCCTGAGCCGGGCAGAACAAGAGCAGGAGCGCCAATGGTGGGCTGCCGGAGATCGCCACGGGGAACTTCTGGCCAGCGTTTGGCGTTCAACCTGACCCTCACGCGGCCCCGCAGTCGCGTGGCCGCCACCCTCTCCCATCGGATGCCTCAACGGGGAGAGGGCCGAGGCTTGGGGTGAGAAGGGCACAAATCGCTCGCTTCTTCAGCAGTCGCTACACGGAGGCCTTTTCCAACCCGAATGGTCCGCGGGTTGCTCCCCTGCATCCGGCGTGTTCCTGGCATTCGCTGAAACGGCTCATGATTAAGGCCTGCGACGGGTTGGCTAATCGACATGGCTTGAGCGATTCCCATCCTGCCTCGGGGCTGAATGGGAACCGGGCGCATGCGCCTTTTTCCGCGGCTGCCGCCGGCGCCGCTATCTCCGGCCCACCTGGCGCAGCCGGTGCGGGGATCGCGGCCGGGAGCGGGCCGGTGGGAAGCCGGGCCGCTCACGGCGCGCTTTCCACGGTGCTCTTCGCCGCTCTGAACAAAGTCGTCACGTTCGTCACCCAAATCGGTCTGGCGTGGTTTCTGGTCCCGGAAGAATTCGGCTTGGTTGCGATGACCCTGTCCGTGATGAGCGTGAGCGCTTTGTTTGGCGGGGCAACGTTGCGCACGGTGCTGATCCAGAAATCGGACCGCTTTGAGCAGGCAGCCGGCCAGGTTTTCTGGCTGGGGCTGATCCTGAACCTGCTCACGGCGGGTTTGCTGGCTGCGACCTCGCCGATCGCGGCAGCCCTTTTCCGCGAGCCGCGAGTGGTGCCGTTGATCCTGGTGGCTGCGATTGCCCCGCCCATTCAGTCACTGAGCATCATCTATGCGGCGGCGCTCAATCGGTCGCTGCAGTTCAGCAGCCTGGCCAGGATTCAGTTCCTGGGTGGTCTGGCCCAGAACATTTTTGGCTTGGTCCTGGCGGCCGCGGGTGCCGGCGCCTTGGCGCTGATCGTTCCACTGACCTTAAATGCGATCGTGGCGGGCGTTTTGTATCGCCACGCCGCTGGGGCGCTGCCGTTGGGACGCCCGCAGCCCCGCCAATGGAGGGAGTTTCAGGGGCCGGTGCTTTGGTTGATGTTGCACACGTTCTGTGTCGCGTTGCAGACGGCAGGCCCGAACTTCGTTCTGGGGTTGGTGGAACATGACGCCAACACGACGGGCTATTATTATTGGGGGTTTTCCCTGGCGGCGCAGGCGATTTTCCTGTTGGTGACGAACCTGCAGTCGGTGCTCTTTCCGGCTTTGCACCAGCTGAATCATGATCATGGGCGGCAAGCGACGGCAGTGGAGAAAGCGTGCGGGACACTGACGCTGGTGATGTTGCCGGTGATTTTGTTGCAGGCCTTGCTGGCCGGACCGTTTGTGAAGTTGTTCTTTGCGGAGCGGTGGGCGCCCTCCATCCCGGTGGTGCAGTGGATCAGTCTGGGATTGCTGACGCAGCCGGTGGGGTTGATGGCGATTTCCGTGCTGATGGCGCGGGGCCAATTCAAGCAACTGGCCGGGATCTCGGCCTTGATTGCCATTAGTCTCACGCTTGCAGCTGGCACCGGCGCCGCCGTGGGGACTCATGTGGACACAGCGCAATGGACGGGCGTGACGTTGTTGGTTGTCAACCTCGCGGCGGGCGGGCTGGCCTGGCGCGGTCTGGGCTGTAACGGGTTTGGGTTGGTCGGAAAAGTACTGCCGTTATTGGCCTTGGGGATTCCACTCGGGTTGATCGGCGCCTGGACAGGAAGGCTGGTTGCGCCGCGCGGACCGGTGCCGCATCTGATCCTGGTGACGTTGGTGGTAGCAGTTTTATACCTGGGATTGGTGAAGCTGTTTCAACCGCGCCTGCTTCAGGACCTCCTGCTCAGGTTGCAGGCCCGTTCCGGCCCAATGGCCGATGGCCCGGCCGATTTGCCTTCCACGGAGCTGCGGCCATGACACGTCCACACATCGAAGCGCTGACGGCGCTGCGTTTTTTCGCGGCATTGGTGGTCGTGTTTTTTCATCATGGACAGGCGCAATTCAGCGGAGCGCCAGTCTGGTGTCAGAACATCGTGCGCGGTGGATACGTTGGCGTGCCGTTCTTCTTTATCCTCTCGGGATTCATCCTCACCTACAGTTACGCGCCGCAGGCGCCGAGATTGCCAGCGCGGAATTTCTGGGTCGCGCGTCTGGCCAGGATTTATCCCGTTTATGCGTTCGCGCTGTTGGTGAGTGCGCCGCTGTTTTTGGGCGGGCTGGCGGAAACCGGGTCGTACGAATCGCTCACCAGCCGGTTCCTGGTTCAGCTGACGACCAATTTTGGTCTGCTCCAGGCCTGGAGCCCGTCTTTGGCCTTTGCGTGGAATGGGCCTGGTTGGTCGCTTTCGGTGGAGGCTTTCTTTTACCTGACCTTCCCGATCTTGCTGAATCGGCTGACGGGCCGGACGCGATGTCTGTTGCTGTTGGGCCTGGTTGGCCTGGCGGGTTTGGGCAGACTTTGTTTTGGAGGGCAATCCTTGGGGGCAGTGCAGCGGATACTGGGTTGGGCGAACCCGCTTTTATGGTTTCCGTTGTTTTTGCTGGGGATGGTGGTTGGCGAGCGATTCCTGGCCCGGCCCAGGACGGAGGCTGCTCCGTCGCCTTTGGTGGCCGACGTGGGCAGCGTGTTTCTGATGGCGGTGATCGGAATAATTCTGGCGCTGAATCTGCAGCGATTCAGTCAGCTGTTTTTTTGTTATCTGGTGGCGGTTCCTTGCACGCTGCTTATTTATCAGATCGCGACCGTCCGGGGCCTGGTAGGGGCTTGTCTTGGCTGGCGGCCTCTAGTGCTGATGGGTGAAGCCAGTTACTCGCTCTACATCCTGCATCGGCCCGTGCATGACTGGTTCAAGTGGATGCACCGCGAGTGGGGGTTGCTGTCGACCGACACGTTGGCGGGCTTTTGGCTTTACCTGATTCTTTGTCTGGCTCTTTCCGTGCTAACCCTCAAAGCGATTGAGTATCCGTGTCGTGATTGGATCAAGCGCCGCTTCGGATCGCGCGCCGGCCAACCGGCGGTGATCCCGCTGGCGAACCGCGGTGTCGGGTACCCTGCGACAACATGAGTTCGAAATCTGTGGATTTGATTGAGTCTGGTGCGCCCGAGTTGGAGTTGGAGGCGCCGGAGGAGGTGTCCGGCGAGCAGAGTGAGTCGCGGGGCTTCAACTGGATCGGGATCGTGGTGGCGCTGGCGATTGCCGGGACCTTGGGGGGCTATCAGGTGATCAGTTTCCTGCCGGAATATCTGGGCGTCGAGTCGCGCGACGTGACGATTCCATTCCGGGGGGTGATGGCTGGGCTTTATGTGTTGTTGTTGGTCCTGGGGTTATGCTCGCAACGCGGCCTGACCTTCAACATCCCGTCCCTGGCGTTGTGGGTGTTTTGGGCGCTCTACAGCTTCCGGCTGTTGTTGGACACCGTGATCGCGAAGGTGCCGCTGAATCTCGATTCGGAGGATTACATCATGTATTTCACCGGGTTGTCGCTTCTGCCGATGGTGGCGTTCTTGCGGGCTCCCGGAGCGTTTCCTGTGCGTAGCGCTTTGGGGTTGGTGCTGGTGCTGCACACGCTGACGTCCCTGCTGTCGATCACCCACCGGTTGGATGAATCCACCAATACCTGGAGTCGGATGACGGGGAACGATTCGCTCAATTCCATCAGCCTGGGCCATACGGGCGTGGCGCTATTGCTCATGGTCTTAACCCTATGGTTGCATCCCCGGCGCCATTTGCTGAGAACCTGGTTCTGGAATGTGGGTCACGCCGCCCTGGGTTTGTTGGCGCTTTACGTGGTTTTCCTGGCCTCTTCCCGAGGCGCCTTCCTGGCCTTGGCCGTGCTGCTGCCCATCGTGCTCTGGTCAGGATGGCGAGCCGGGTCCCGTTTCCGAGTGTTCATCGTTGCGGTCTGCACCCTGGCGGTGATTCCATCTCTGATTCACCGCGCCCTGGCCTCCGGGACCGACCTGAATCTTTACATGGGTTCCCGGGAAGCTTTGCTGGAATCAGAATCCGCGACCAGCCGTTACACCCTGATCGTCGATGCTTGGCAACAGTTCCTCCAGCATCCGCTTCTGGGCAGTTCTTTGGTGGAAAGAAACTCCCTCATCTATCCTCACAATTATGTGGTGGAAAGCTTCATGGCGACCGGCCTGATCGGCGGCCTGGCTTTCTGTCTGGTCGTCGCGTTCTGCGTGGGGAGATGTTTCCGCTGGCTTCGACACGACCCGCGTCTGAGCTGGGTGGCGTTACTGTTCCTGCAGGCGCTGCTGGGCGGGCTTTTCTCGGGCGCGCTCTATTCGGCGCCGGCCTTCTGGAGCCTGCTTGGCATCGTCCTGGCCATGAAACCCAGCCAAGAGGAACAAGAGGAACAAGAAGAGCAAGAGGAACAGGAAGAAGAGCCAGATGCAGAGCAAAGTGCTTGAGAGGTCGCCCCGTCCGCTGTCGGTCCAAGCGACCGGCCGGCCAGCGCCCATGCGCGAAGCCAGCCCGGACGTCCGGCCTGCGCCAACGTGCGCCGTCCTGGTCGAACGGATTGGTCCGTATCACTTCGCGCGGTTGAATGCTCTGGGCGACTGCGTACCCACCGTGGCGATCGAGGTGTGCGACATGGACGCCACCTACGCGTGGAACAAGGTGTCGCAAGGCGGCTCGTTCAAACGATTGACCCTTTCCGCCACAGCCGTGGCTCAGCCGAACGAACGGAGAACGCTCGTGCGACGCGTTCGGGCCACTCTCGGGCAGGTGAATCCTGCGGTGGTGTTCATTCCAGGCTGGGCCGACGCATGCTCTTTGGCGGCGCTGCAATGGTGTGTTGAGACTGCCACTCCCGCGATCGTCCTGACTGCGAGCTCTGCCGTCGGGCGGACACGGGCCGGGTGGAGGGAGTTCATTAAGCGGCGTGTGCTGAGATTATTCTCGGCGGGCGTGGGGGGCGGAACACCACAGGGCGACTATCTCGAGAGCCTGGGTCTGGCGCGCGCACGCATCTTCCAAGGCTGCAATGTGGTTGACAATCGCCACTTCGCGGAGGCGGCCGGAGCTGCACGCCAGTCGGCTGCCGCGTTTCGTGCGTCGTTACAGTTGCCGGAGAAATATTTCCTCACCATCTGCCGGTTTATCGAGGAGAAGAATCTGCCCACCTTGCTCAATGCCTACGCGCAGTACCGGCAGCAGGCGGGAACGGGCGCATGGAAGCTGGTGTTGCTCGGAGACGGCCCGCTCAAGCGAGCATTACTCGAACAACGAACCGGGCTGGGGCTGGACGAACACGTGCTCATGCCCGGGTTCAAGCAATATGCGGAACTCCCGCCTTACTACGGATTAGCCGGCGCGTTTGTGTTGCCTAGTGTCTCCGAAACCTGGGGCTTGGTTATCAATGAGGCCATGGCGGCGGAATTGCCTGTGCTCATTTCTGACCACTGCGGTTGCGCGCGTGACTTGGTCATTCCCGGCAGGAACGGATTTACTTTTGCCCCCCACGATGCCGCGCGTCTTGCTCAGTTGATGCTTCAGTTGGCGGCGGATGCCTGCGATCGGCCGGCAATGGGCCGGTACAGCCGCGACCTGATCCGTCAGTGGTCGCCGGAAAGCCTGGCTGCGACCTTGAATCGCGCGGCGCTCGTTGTGCAAGACGCGCCTGCGCTTCGGACCAAATGGATCGATCGCGCCTTGCTTCGGCTTCTTTTATGGCAGCGCGTCTATGCGGGCCAGCCTGCGGTCAAAGAATGAAGCCAGGTTTTGCATGACCACTACCACAACCTCAACGTCGTCGACTTCTCCGGCGCCGCCGACCGTGAACGATTCCGGCCTGGCGGCGGCTATCCCGCCGGTTGCTGCTGAGAGGGTCGAGGCCAGGCCCCTTCGACAAGCTCAGGGCATGCCCCTTCGGAGCGGTTCGGGGCCGGCTTATGTCCGGTTGGGCGACGCTTTGGGCTGGCGGGGACTGTTTGCGGAGCGGACGGCTTTCGAGGGCGCGTTCGCTGACCTTTTGCTGAACACGCCGCAACGCAACGGGCGCGTGCTGGATATTGGATGCGGCGATGATCTTCCGGGCGCCCTCACGAGTTTACGGGGACAGATCGGCCCGCTGGACGGCGTGGATCCGGATCCCGCCATCGTTCGCCACCCGTTGCTGGAGCAACGTTGGCAGTCTCCGCTGGAGGCCAGCGGAGTGCCGGACGACACTTATTCTCTGGCCTACGCCTATAACGTGGTGGAACACCTGGCCGACCCACGGCCCTTTCTGAGGAAGGTTTATGCGTTGCTCCGACCTGGAGGAGTTTTTCTAGCTTTGGCTCCGAACGCTGTTCATCCCTTCGCCGTTCTGTCGCGAGCGATCGAGGTGGTGGGCTTGAAAGGTCTGGCCCGGCGCAGCATCGGATTGGCCGAGACGGGAGAAATGCGCGTGAACGAGTACCCTGCCTATTACCGCTGCAACTCCTCGCGTGCCGTCCGCCGCGCCATCGGCGGGCTCGGCTTTCGCGAGGTGACCTTTTATTTCCATCCTTGCGTGCAATGGGACAACTATTTCCCGCGCCATCTGCGTTGGGCGCCGCGCCTGTATGATTTCATGCTTGGCTCGAGAGTGACGCCCCTGATGCAGGTGTTCATGTTTCGGCTGGAGAAATAGCGGAATGAAAGCGGCCGTGCTGACCTATTCCGTTTCGCGCGCCGATGGGGGCATCTACGAAGTCACTCGGCGCACGGCGCAATCGCTGTGGGATCCGCCCCGCCTGGAAGTGGAAGTGCTGGCTCTGGAGGATCCTTATACCCAGGCCGACCTTCCCGAGTGGCGCCCACTGCAGCCTCGGATCTTCCGTCACCGTGGTCCTCGCGCTTGCGGGTACGCGCCTGGCCTGGCCGCGGCCTTGAGGGAGACCAATGCACATGTCCTGCACATCCACGGCATCTGGAGTTATTACAGCTGGGCTGGACATCTGTGGGCACGCCGGACCCGGCGGCCGTATGTGCTGACCACGCACGGCATGCTCTCCGCTTCCGCTCTGAATCTGGGGCGCTGGAAGAAGCGCGTGACCGCGCCCCTCTTCCGCAACCGCGTTTTGCGCGGCGCGGCTTGTTTGCAGGCATTCACCGAACAGGAATTCACCCATATCCGCGCTTACGGTCTGCGGAATCCGGTCTGCATCATTCCCAATGGGGTGGATCTTCCAAGTCCAAGCAGTCGCCTGAATACGCCACTGGACGCCCGCGTGCCGACCGGCGCGAAGGTTCTCTTATTTCTCGGGCGGTTGCATCCCATCAAGGGTCTGCCCAATTTGCTTCGCGGTTGGGCCAACGCCAGGCGGCGATCATCCGGTCAGGCCGACTCGCCCAATCGCAAATGGGTGTTGGCGCTCGGCGGCTGGGATCAGGACGGGCATGAAGCCGAACTGCGGAAGCTGGTCGAGACGCTTGGGCTCGGCGATTCGGTTTTGTTCCTCGGGCCCTTATTTGGCGCAGCTAAATCCAATGCGTACCAAGCGGCGGATGCTTTCGTCCTGCCGTCGCGTAGCGAAGGGTTGCCCATGGCCATCCTGGAAGCTTGGGCCCACGAACTACCGGTGCTCATGACCCCCGAATGCAACCTGCCCGAAGGATTGGAACGAGGCGCAGCCCTCTCACTTGGGAGCAGCGAGGAAAGCATCGCCGGGGCCTTGGAGAAACTGTTCGCCCTCTCGCCAGCTCAACGCTGCGAGCTTGGTCAACGCGGCCGTCAGTTGGTTGCGGCCCAATATAGCTGGACGAAGGTCGCGGCCGAGTTAGGCCACGTTTATCAATGGCTCGTGGGCGGCGGGAATCCGCCGGCGTGCGTGCGGACGGACTGGTGAAGGTTAGCCATGCCGCTACAGTAGTCGGCACGCTAATCCGTACGGGCCGGAACAGCCGCGGTCTGAGGCGAGTGGAGCGTTCAGCTACGTTCCGGGACTAACCTTGCGATTCACCAACGTTTGCAGGTCGCCCACGCTTTTCAGGCGGATGATCTCAAGGTTCCCGAAGCGAACCTTAAATTCCTTCTCCACGGCGCAGAGGATCCGCACATGACTGAGCGAATCCCAGCCTGGCACCTCCGGCGCGGTGGTGGCGTCCGTGAGTTGGTAATCTTCCAGATTCAATTCCGTCGTGATGACTCTTTTAAGCTGGTCGCTGATCATAATGAGGGGCCTCCGTTAGTTTGCAGTTCAGTAAGAGCGCGCTGGCGATTAACAGGGCGACTTGGTTTGCCTGACGAACTTTTCACCAGCCAGCGCGGCGGCGCGAGATAAACGCGGGTGACCGTGACGTCGATGCGCATCGCGGCCTGCATGATGGCCAGGCGCAAGGCCTTTATCCCGGCGGGATCTTTCTCGATCGTCTCCGCCACCACGCCAATCTCTTCGGTGCCGGTGGCGGCGTTGTCGATGCCGAACGCGACAATGCGCCCCGCAATCACCCCAGGCACTGCGGCAATCGCGTCCTCGATGTCTTCCGGATAAAGATTCTTGCCGGCGACGATGATGAGATCCTTCTTCCGGCCGATCACAAAATGCTCACCGTCCAGGCGGAATCCATAATCGCCGCTGTGGTACCAGCCATCCTTCAAAACGGTGGATGTCTGCTCGGGATTATTACGATAACCCTCAAACATTGAGACAGACCGGATTAACATCTCGCCGATCGCGCCGTCCGGGAGTTCTTTGCCTTTGGCGTTGACGATCTTCAACTCGCAGCCGGGGATGAGCCGGCCGGAGGACAAACATGTTCTTGATTCCGGCACGGAAGCCGCCGGCTGATAGAAGCCGAGGGCCAGGTTGTTGCGATCCGCTTCGACCTGGACGGGTTCAACCCCAGGGGTGGATTGGGTAACCGCAAAAGTGGTTTCGGCCATGGCATAACACGTGGCCAGGGCGCCGCGCTTCAACCCCATCGCCGCCAATCGGCTGGCAAACTTCTCGTGACTGTCGGCGCGCACCGGTTCGCTGCAATTGATCAACAACCGGACTTGGTCCAAACGCATCCCGTGACATTCCGGGTCAAGGTCGCGGATGCGGTCTGCCATGAAATTGTAGGCGAAATTGGGAAGCCAGGAGATCGTTCCGCCCTCGCGGGCCAGTGCTTCGATGAAAAGCGCCGGCGCTTGCACCCACTCGAACGGATCCATCTGCACCAACGGCACCCCCAGGCCCAAGGACAAGTGGAACGCGGCGATCAGGCCCATGTCATGATAGAGAGGCAGCCAGCTGACGACTTTGTCCGCGGACGTCAATGCGATCGCGCGTCCGTACCGATCGAGATGTTCCAACACGTTGCGATGCGTTAGCATGACCGGCTTTTGCAAGCCCGTTGTGCCCGAGGAATGCTGAAGCAGACACGGGTCATCCGGCGTAATCGAGGCATCCCGCAAATCGTTGAGCGTTGCCGTCCCGGCCTCGCGGCGCCATTCCAGCGGATAAAGGATGCCTTTGACCGTGCTGTGGGCGGCCAGTGAAAGGGGCCGCACCATGTCATCCAGCGACTGCTCCGTCAGCACCCAGTCCAGGCCCGACCGTTGCGCCATGCCGGCGAGCCCTTGCCTGAACTTGTCAGGATGCAACCGGGGGTTGGGGTAAGCCAATACCGCGGGCAATGCGCCTAATGCCGCCACGGCGATATAGAGCGGATAGAAATCGCGATGATGCCGGATGATCAGCGCGCAAACATCTCCGCGCCCAACTCCGTGTTGGCGCAAGGTGCGGACGAACCCGGCTGCCGCCCTCAGCAGCTCCTTCCAAGTCCAGGCGAATCGCTCCTCGCCGGCGACCCAATGCACGAGCGCCTCGTCGTCCGGACGCGCGGCGGCGTGATGCAGCCAGCGTTCGACCAGCACTTCGCCGGACGCGTTTGGGAAGGAACCGTGTTTCATGTCGTCATGTCGTCATGCTGTTCGCGGGGATGGCCTCAACCTCAAAACTGGAAGTAGACGAAGGCAGTCGCTTCCTTGTCGAACACGATTGCCGCCACGATCATACTGGCGTAAGCGAGCGGACGAACCCAACGGATCCAGGCTCGGGAACGCGGGCCGCTGCACTCGCGCGCAGCGAAGGCCTGCCAGACGTGCGCGAGCACAAACCCAACGAACAATACGCCGACTAACAAGACATCGTTTTCACGCAAGAACGTCGGTCGCAGCCCTCCGCAGGGAACAATCAAATGATGCAGAATGCCCAGCGCGTGATGGACCGAAGGCGCGCGAAAGAAAACCCAACCCACATGCACCAGAACAAAAGTCAGGACCATTCCAGCAACCCGAGGCCAGACGGAGGCGGAGACGCCGGGAGAGGACGTCTTCGGAAAAACTCGACTCAAGACCGTTTGATTCAGGAGCAGCAGAAGACCGTGCCAGATGCCCCAGATCACAAAGGTCCAGGCCGCGCCGTGCCAGAGACCGCACACGGCCATGGCCCCGAGCAGCCAGACCGGTTGAAGCATCGGTTTGTTCCGGGTCGCAAACACCAGCGGCGTGAACAGATAATCCCGAATCCAGCTCGACAACGTCATGTGCCATCGATTCCAGAACTCGCGCGGCGACGGGGCCAGGTACGGCCAATTGAAGTTTTCCGGCAGCCGAAATCCGAAGAGACGCGCGCTGCCGATCGCGAGATCAGAATAGGCGCTAAAATCGAAGTAGATCTGCATCCCGAATCCGAGCACTCCGGTCAGGCACTCGATGGTGTTCGGCGTCGAATTGGAGACAAACACCCGATCCACCGTGGCGGCCAGACTGTCGGCCAGCACCACTTTCTTCACCAAACCCAGCAACACCCGGCGGCTGCCTTCGGAAAAATCGTCATAACCGAGCCTGCGTTCGCCTTCGATGCTGTTCCGGATGTCACCCAGCCGAACGATTGGTCCCGCGATTAATTGCGGCCAAAGCGCTTTAAACAACAGAAAGTCCAGCAGCCGTTCCAGGGGTTTTTCGCCCGTCGCGATGTCGACCAGATACGCGATACCTTGGAACGTGAAAAAGGAGATGCCGAGCGGCAACAAGACGGTCGGGACCATCGGATGCCAATGGCCGCCGAGCAAATTCACCGCGCCGGCCAGATTGGTGACCAGGAAACCTGTGTACTTGAAATAAACCAGCGGCAGGCTGTTGGCCGCGATGCCTAAAACCAAGGTCCAACCTCGCGCGCACCGCGCCAGGACCCATCGTCCGTAGGCCCAATTAAACAGGCTGACCCCTAAGAGGAGGAACCCAAACTCCCATCGCCAGGTGCAATAGAAAAAATAGCTCGCTCCAACCAGGAACGCCTTTCGCCAGGCCACCGGCAACGACCAATGCACGAGGAAAGCGATCAGAAGGAACCCGAAGTAACTGTAGGTCGTGAACATCATCGGCTGGCCTCCAGTCGCGGCTTTCGTGCCAGAAGCAGAGGGCCGAAATTTTCGACCAGCGCTTGGGCCGTCAACCGATGCCCGGTCCCTTTGAAATGTTTGAAGTCCGGACCGCCATTAAACACGCCCCATTCGCCCGCTGGAACCGCATTCTCCAGATTCGCGGTGGGGAAATGTTTTTCGCGGGCCAATTGAGCGAGCCAGTTTTTGAACTCGGCATAATCCGAGGCGACATAAGGATTGTCCGAGACCGGATTCAAGGGGTTCACGAAGATGATCGGTTCCACGCCGTTGTCCCGGGCGAGGTCGACCAGCAAGGCCAGAAACTGACGATTCAAAGCGTAGCGAGAGGGGATCACGGGTCGTTTGGTGGTGGGAGTGATGCCCAAGAGCCGGTTGCGCAGCAGATATACGCGCGCTTGCACCGCTGCATTCAGTTCCTTCCGTAACCCCACCAGAGGCGCCTGCCGCCCCAGTGTCTCTCTTAATTTGTGCTCGAACCTGTCCTCGTCGCCCGGGACGGCACTCGAATCGTGCAGACGCCCGAGTGTGCCCAGGATCTTTTCGGATGCCAGGGGGTATTCTCCGCGGCATCGCACAGCCACATCGGCCAGGCGACGTTGTAGATCAGAACGACTCCGTAAAAATGCCAGGAGATTCGGGCGCAGATCCACATTGCGAAATTTGTCAAAGCACGCGCCGTAGATGAACGCAACCGGTTTGGTCTGCGGGTGGCTCAGCGTGGTGACCAGCAGGAACAGCGCTTCTTCATTGCAAAGATTGGGCGCGGCCATCCCGAAGACGCGCACTCCCTTCGGCGCCAGGGCGTCGTCCATCCACTCCGAGATGGTCTGATCACCGGGCTGCCGCTCATTGATGGCGTACATCTGCGACATGCCACAAAGAATCACCAGCGGCCGGGTGGCGCCGTCCGGCACATAAGGCAAATAACGGGGGAGATCCTCTCCCACCGACAGATCGTACCGGACGTTCGCGTTGGGGTGAGTGGCCTCCGCCGGCGATGCCTGGGTCAGAAGGTTACGGGTGCGTTCTTCACCCAGCCGGAAGCTCAGGCGTCCGGCCGCCAGGTTGGCAGCCACCAACCAGCCCACAACCCAAAGGGTGGACCCCTGCCAGAACCGGCGATCGCGCAGCAGCAGGAACAGATCGTTATTCATCCTGGTTTCTGCTGTGCAACGGCGCAACGGTCGCAACGGTTGGGGAACTGCGGCAACTCTTACCTAAGACTCGGCAAGCTCTGTCACGTCTCGGCAAACCGTTCGCCATCCGAAACTGGCGCTCGGATTGTGCGGCGCAATTCATGCCATGACCGCTGAGCAGGACGCAGGCCGACGGCTCGTGCCGGTCAGGCGCGGCACGTTGGCCGCAGGAAGCTTGTTGGGAATCCCACCGCGCTCGGCCTCAGCAGCCGCTGCGGGCCTCCGCTACCCCGGAGGGCCGCTCCGTCCCCAAGGAAGAAGTGTATTTATTTATGCACTGCCCCCCGAACAATACAGTTTGGTGCGCGCGTTTACGCCGCTTGAAGATGGGGATCGGAGGAAGCGTTAAACAGTCCATGGCCCCCGAGCCGGCGACACTGAAGCGGCGTGAACGCCGCGTTCCGATGGGCGTTAGGATCCCGGGGGCAGTGCCCGAATGCGCCCCGACGAATCGAGCGACGAATATTGCTTTTCGGACGCGGGGCGGGGGCCTAATACTATGGGTCTGGCGCCTGGGGGTTATTTGCGCCAGACTAAGGCATCATTTCTATGTGCTCGACTTCAGCGGCGGGGTTGTTCCTGGCAGCGGTCTGCTGGGCCGTCGCCGTTGGCTCCGCCGCCGCGGCTCCGCGGCCTGCGGCCGCAGAGGGAGATGACCAGACGCCCACGAAATACCAGGGCATCGGTCTTTGCCAATTCGTGCTCAAGGACTACACGCTGTCGCCGCAAATCGAGAAGAGCATCAACCAGGTGGTGCAACGGCTGCTGGATCAGCACCGGACAACCTTCAAATTCTATCCGCGTCCCGATTTTCGGCTGCACATGCGGATCTTTGGGAAGTTCGAGGATTACGCCCAGTTTACGACGAACCATGGTGTTTCCGTGCCTGGGTTAAGCCGGGCGGGCTTGACCAATCTGGCCGGCTATTATTCGCGCAACACCAAAGAATTGGTCACGTGGCGGCAGCAGCTCGGCACGACTTTCGGCAACGTCCTGCTCCATGAAGCCAGTCACGCCATCATGGATGCCCACTTCCGGCGCAGCCCACAATGGCTCCTCGAAGGATGCGCCGAGTACTTTGCTTACCCGCCGGATATGCAGGATGCGCGGGATAAGTTCAGTCTGCGGACGCGGTGGGGTTTGCTGAATATCTGGCTGCGCGACGGGAAACTGGCGTCGCTGTCGTCCTTTGTGAATTTGAAGCAGGCGGACTGGGACAAGATGGACATTGATCGGGCTTACATCACCAGTTGGTCCATCTTCCAGTACCTGGCCAGTTCCGAAGCCAATCGGATGGTGGTCCGCAAACTTCTCACGCCGCGAGGATTTCAGGGCGAGATGTCGAGCGAAGGTCCGCCTCGGGCCGAGACCGATGGGGCGACTCTGCTGGAGAAAGAATATCCGGGAGGCCTCAAGAAGCTCGAGATGGACTGGCATCGTTGGATCGTGCAAACCGGCCGACAATTGTTTCCCGAACGATCCCTCGACCGATTGCGCGAACTTGATCAGGAACGCGAGAGGCGCCAGGGCGGACCCTAACTGAATGCGGAATGCGGAATGCGGAATGCGGAATGCGGAGTGGGGAATGCCCCTGACGTCGATTGCTGCCACAGAGTGGGTCCGCGGAGAGCCGGGACCTCCGCAATCTCGCCCGACTTCGCGGATTCGAGCCTAGTCCTAGTAGCGCGGCCGGGGGCGTTCTTGCGTTCGTGCCCGAACTGCGGTGTGGGCAGGCGCTTGCCGCTCGAATCCGCCTCGCCGCGGCTAGGACGCGCATTGAGACCATGAACCCGGACAA
>DATLUX010000227.1:0-16270 GCA_035577805.1 Verrucomicrobiia bacterium | reverse complement strand
CGAGGAATTGAATCGGCGTCTGACGGATACAGCGGCCGATCTTTGGTTTGCCCCCACGACGCGCGCGCAGGACAACCTGTTGCGCGAAGGATTTCCGCGCCAACGCATCCACGTGACGGGTAATCCGGGCATCGACGCGCTGCTCGAGATCGCGGAGCGCCCGTTCCGTTGGAAACAGAACCAAAATATCGGAGCTGCGATCGACCCGAAGCGACCGCTCGTGCTTGTGACCACGCATCGACGCGAACATTTCGGCGAACCGCTGCGCGCCATTTGCCTCGCCATCCATGAGCTGGCGTTGCGTTACGAGAAGGCGGGCGTCCAATTCATCTGGCCGGTTCATCCTAATCCTGAAGTGCAACGACCCGTTCAGGAGTTGCTGGCGGACGCGCCGGCCATCCATTTGGTGGCGCCGCTGGATTATCTGACGACTGTTCACCTGATGAAACGGGCGGCTCTCGTTCTGACGGATTCCGGGGGCTTGCAAGAAGAAGCGCCGACCCTTGGCGTGCCGGTGGTGGTAATGCGCGAAACCACCGAACGCCCCGAAGGCGTGGAAGCCGGACTGGTGAACCTGGCCGGCACCAATTCTGAAGCGATTGTCGAGTGCGCCCGAGGCATTCTGGATTCTCCGGTTCGCGAGCTGACAGGCGAACGTCGAGTGCCCGCCACGATGTTGTATGGCGATGGACGCGCCGCCCAGCGGATCGCCGATTTGCTCCTCGACGGATCGCGGCGAGGACGCTCACGTTCGGCGGCCCTGGCCGAAGGTGCACGCGGATGATCGCCCTAGATGTTGCGCGTGTTGGCGTGTTATCGCCTCGCGTCTCCCTGGACTCCTTCGCGATGGTTAACGTAACTGGATCTTAACTGAATGAACTGCCGCGCCGATTTTTTGCCATGAGCCAGTACGAACAGGCGCTTGACCAGCTGCGGACCCATCCGCAGCGCTGGTTGATCACCGGGGCAGCCGGGTTTATCGGCTCGAACCTGGTCGAAGCGCTGCTCGCGGCCAATCAGATCGTCGTCGGCCTCGACAACTGCACCACCGGCCGGCGCATTAACCTCGAGCTGGCGGTGCGCGCCGCGGGGGCGGGTGCCGCCAAACGCTTCGAATTCGTCGAGGGCGACATTCGCTCGCAGGATCTCTGCCGCAAAGTATGCCGCAACGCGGACGTTATCCTGCACCAGGCCGCACAGGTTTCTGTTCCAGCCTCCGTGACAGACCCAACGGCCACCCACGAGATCAATGTCACCGGCTTTCTCAATGTATTATTGGCTGGTCGCGAGGCCGGTGTGAAACGAGTCGTCTATGCCTCCAGTTGCGCCGTTTACGGCGATTCCACAAACCTTCCCCTCGCCGAAGAGGAACCGCCCAGGCCGCTCTCGCCGTACGCCGCCAGCAAACTCGCTAATGAAGGTTACGCGGCGGCGCTCGCTCACATCACCGGACTTGAGGCCGTTGGCTTGCGTTATTTTAACGTCTTCGGCCCGCGCCAGGATCCCAAAGGAGTGTATGCGGCGGTCATCCCACTCTGGATCTCGGCCATGACCCAACGGCAGCCTGTCCGCATCTTTGGTGATGGCTCCACCAGCCGCGATTTCTGTCCGGTGCCCAACGTGGTGCAAGCGAATCTGCTGGCGGCCACTGCCCCCTTGGGCCCCGGCCGGCATGAAGTGGTGAATGTCGCCGTCGGCGCGCGCACCAGCCTGAACGATCTGTTCGAAACGATTCGCGCCCGCCTCCAAACCGATTATCCGCACTTACGCGGTTTCCAGCCCGTCTACGAACCGTTCCGCGCCGGTGATATCCGCCATTCCCACGCCCGCATCGACAAAGCGCGCCAATTGTTCGGCTACACGCCCAGCCTTTCCGTCCAGCAAGGGCTGACCGAAACGCTGGCGTGGTTCCGAACGGCAGAAAAATAGCCGCCGTTTTCGTTTCCGCTTTCCGCTTTCCGCTTTCCGCTTTTCCTCTTCCCCTTCCCCATCGCTTTTGACAGTAGCGCTGAGTGGTGCTTTAGTTTTGCCATCTCCGTTCCAGACGCAAACAGCATGGGGCGGAGCTTTCTAGCTATGAAAAGGACAAGCACAAAACCAACTCAAACGAAAAGTGTGCGTTATACCGTTCTGGCTTTCGCCTTCGCCCTCATCCTCAGCGTCGCGCTGACGTTCTGTAGTTCAGTCGGTTTCGCTCAGCCCGTTTACTCGGTGAACGTGGTGGGTTATGTGACAAAAATTGCCCCGCCGGGCTTAAGCATGTTCTCCAACCAGTTGAACGCGGATCCGAACAACCGTGTGCAGACTCTTATTGCTTCGGCGCCAGGCTCGATCACGGTCAGCAAGTTCAACGCGCCCGCCGGGAATTTCGACCTGGCCATCTACGACCCGGATAGCGGATGGAACGACCCGACGAGCATGGTGCTGAATCCGGGCCAGGGTGCCTTCCTCGACAACGCCACCGGCGCTAACCTACCGCTTGTCTTCGTCGGCGAGATTCAGCTGTCTTCGGTGATCAACATCCATCCGGGGTTGGACGTTTACAGCTCTCCGTTGCCGATTGAAGGAGACCTCAACGCCATTGGGTTTCCGACCCCGCCCTGCAGTCTCTCGTTCTTTAAATTCAACGGCCGCGCCTATGACGTCTATGTGTTCGACCAGGACGCCGGCGGCTGGAGTCCCACCGTGCCGACCGTAAAGATCGCTGACGCTTTCTTCCTTGATAACCCGTGCTTCCCGATCATCTGGACACGGAATTTCGTCATCGGACCGTGAATGTTGGAATGTTTGAGAGTCATTGATCCCGTCGACGCCAGAAAGCACAGCAATAGCAACGTGCAGGAGCCGCGCTTTTGAGCCGATGCAAATCAGCTGAAAATCTTATCGCAAATAAAGAAATCTTCGCTTTTAATGGTAAGGCAAGGCGGTCGGTTTAGCTGGCAACCCTTTGGGGTGCACTGGCCGCCCACATCAACGCCGGATTTAACTCAGAAGCGATGAAACCCAGCGACTTAGGGTGGGCCATTTTCGGGAACCTTTATCGAGTTCATGTTTCCCACAGCGTGATGAAGACTTTATTTTATACCACGGGGCTTCTTGCCATATTTTCTGGTTTCATGATTGCGCCTTGCTGTTTCGGGGCCACGACCACGGTGATGGTGGGGCCGGGCGGAGGCTTTTCTTTTTCGCCTTCGCGCATTACCAACCACGTAGGTGACTCCATCCAGTTCGTGCCGACTGGGATCAGCCATAGTGTTTCATCCAACGGCAACGCCAGCCAACCATTCTGCGGCAATGCGAACATCTCATCGCCGTGCACCGTCACCTTTAACGCAGCAGGCGTTTTTGGATTCAAATGCATTCCTCACTTTTCATTTGGCATGACGGGCATGGTGGTCGTGCTGCCGACCACGGGCAATACACCGCCGACCGTAGCCATGACCGGCCCTGCCAATGGCGCAGTGCTGGCGTCCTCGCTCCCGGCCACTCTCCGAGCCACCGCAAGCGACAGCGATGGCACGATCACCCAGGTCCAATTCTTTGCCGGCACCAGCCTGTTGGGGATCAGTACCAGCACCACCTCACCTTACAGTTTCCTAGTTCCCAGTATTCCGACGGGCAACCAGGCCATCACCGCCCAAGCCACCGATAACCAGGGAGCCACCACCACGTCTGCCGCGGTCAATGTCACTTCGGTAACGCCTGGGCCGATTCGATTCGACAGCAGTCTGGTCTACGCGAATGGACAATTGCCATTGACGCTTTCGGTCACTCCCGGCCTGAGCTATGCCATCGAAGGCGGCAACGGCGTGGCAGCCTGGTCAAACCTGGTGACTTTCTCAGCCGCCAGCAATTCGTTTAGTTATTCCAATCCCGTGCCGCCCGGCGAAATATTGCGCCTGCACCGCGTCCGTCTGCTGCCCAACCCGTGACTCCATTTTCGATTTTCAATTGGTCCACGAGAAGCGGCGGGCAAACAAACATCTGCGGGAATCCGCAACTTATGGCTTCAAGCTTCGGACAGCTCGGTAGAAGGTTCCCGTGCCGGTAAGGGATTGGTGACCGCCAGTTTAGTTAGGCTAGGGCTGCAGGGTCCGGTAGACGGCTTGCTCCGGTGGGACATTCGTGTCGTGATATTCGATCAGGCCCGAGGGTGGAGTGGGGAGAGTCGCGAGGGTGTCCCAGGGCCCGTTCATGCTGGCGGCTCGCTGGAGTCGGTAACTGAGGTCGGGGATGCCGTTGAAGCGGATCAAATAGCCGCCTGCTCCGTCTGCGGCCAGAGTAAGCCGAGGGCCTAGGCTGCTTGGACTGCTGAAGACATAGGCGGCACCCGAGTTGGTGAGGCTGTTGTCTTCCGAGCTGCCGTTCACACCGGTAGCGTTGCTGTCTTCCCTGGGGGATCCCACGATGACGCCATCGTCGGCCAGAGCAACGGAAGACCCGAAGTTATCGGCGGCATCGGTGCTGAAGGGTTTGAGATAGGCTTGCTGGCTCCAAGTTGAACCGATGCGGACAAACACATAGGCGGCACCGGCGGCATCAGCGCTATTATCGTTCTGGTTTCCGTTGACGCCGACGGCATTGCTGTCTTCGAACGGCGCGCCGACGACGACGGTGTCGCCGGATAGGGCGACGGCCCAGCCGAAGTTATCACCAGCATCGGTGTTGGAGGGTTTGAGATAAGCTTGCTGGCTCCAGGTTGAACCATTGCGGACAAAGACGTACGCGGCGCCCGCTTGCGAAGCGCTGTTGTCGTTCTGGTCGCCATTGACGCCGGTGGCGCCGCTTTCTTCCCGCCACGCGCCGATCACGGCGGTATCCCCTGCCAAGGCGACGGCATAGCCAAAGAAGTCACCAGGCCCGGTATTCGAGGCTTTGAGATACGCTTGTTGGCTCCAGGTTGTTCCATCGCGCACGAACACGTAGGCCGCACCGGAGACGCCTGCGGTGTTGTCGTTTTGATTCCCGTTAATGCCCGTGGCGCTGCTGGACTCACCATTCGCACCAACCACAATGGTATCGCCGGACACGGAAACAGAGTTGCCGAACTGATCGCCCGAATCAGTGTTGGAAGCTTTCAGATAGGCTTGCTGGGTCCAGGTTGTGCCGTTGCGGACAAAGACGTAGGCCGCTCCAGCGCCATTCGCGCTGTTGTCGCTCTGGTCCCCGTTCACGCCGATGGCGCTGCTGGACTCTCGAAAGGCGCCGACCACCGCCGTGTCACCCGCGATCGCGACCGACCAGCCGAATCGGTCGCCAGCGCCCGTGTTGGAGGCTTTGAGGTAGGATTCCTGCGCCCAGTTGGTTCCGGTGCGCACAAACACATAGGCGGCGCCGGCGTTCGCGGCACTGTTGTTGTCTTGGCTGCCGTTCGCGCCGGTGGCGTTGCTGGATTCTCCACTGGCTCCGACCACGATGGTATTGCCGGAGATGGCCACCGACCGTCCGAAATTGTCTCCCGCTCCTGTGTTGGAGGCTTTGAGATAGGCTTGTTGCATCCAGTAGGTGCCGTTGCGGACGAAGACATAGACGGCGCCGGCATTCGCGGCGCTGTTATTGTCCTGGTTGCCATTCACGGCGGTGGCGTTGCTGCTTTCCTGGTACGCCCCGACGACCACGGTGTCACCGGAGGCAGCCACCGACCAGCCGAGGAGATCATTCGCGCCGGTGTTGGAGGCTTTGAGGTAGGCCTGCTGTGCAATCTGCAGCGGAGTGGCTGCGTGGATCGGGAGGGGCAGGGGCAAGGGCGTGACCAGGCCGGCCCAAGCCGTGAGGAACAGGACAGTGCGGAAGTTGAAGAGGCTTAAGAGGCGGTTTGCTATCATAGCCTATCCCACCTTTCTGCCCGGCGTGCTCAGCCTGGCGGCCGCGCCGCCTGGACCTTGCCCTCAAGAAATGAATAAGGGCAAGGCTCCAGGATTACTCACCGGTGAGCCGGTACCTGTCCGCCCCAGCGCGTCTATGGGGTGGAACGACTGACCGCCCGATGGAATTTCTGCGGCCCGCTAAAGGTATTCGTGCGCGCCACGGACAACGAATCGAAGGGTTGACTCGTCCCCGGCGGGTCATTGGCGAAGGGCTGGTTAAGGTCCGTCGAGGATTTCAAGTCGTAATAGAATCCGCGAAGTGCCTGGTAGCGCACTTCGTAATCGGTGGCATTCAGACGTGTGATGGTCACGGGCGTGTTGGTGATGGAACCGTCCCAGTATCTCTTCACGAGAGACCAGACCGCTTTTCCGACCTGCGCGCCTACTCGGCGTCCCGCCAGGTTATCCGCGTTAGGATGGATGCCGCCATAGATCCGGGAGAGGCCAGCCCCATCGGCGGCGTCGTAGTAAGTCGCATAGGTCAAGGGAACGGGCTGAGTCGGCCCCAATTCGTTAACCAGCTTGCTGATGGTGTAGGTCGTCTCACCGCCGGGGAAAAACTCTGAAGCAGTCAGGGCGGTCAACACCTCTGCGGCCGAACGGCTGAAGGTGCTGTGACCTGAGAAATAACCAGGGAACGCTGGGACGACGAAATTGGATCGTTGATACGTCGTCCAAGTATCCACATCAAGGAAGTGCACACCGTTGGGAGCCGTGCGCTGAGGAGTCTCGCCGGGCCACCCTAGAACGGCGATCTTGCCCGGAGTGCAACCGGCGTGACGGCCTGATGTTACGGAATCCGGCGTGACCAGTTCGATGACGTTCGGGATAAGCGGCAGGCCCTGCGCATTATACGACGCCGCGTTCGGGTCGCTGGATTGGCCGAGACCACCCAGGTAGCGAATGGCGCTCATCGGACGCCAGCCGTCGTAATAACGCTTGGTCGCCCAACAGGCGCACGCCGCATCGTGCGTGGCCGCGTTGAGCGCCAAATACATTTTCACATCCCATTCGAGGTCATCGACGATGGGACCCGTGCCTCCGATTTTCTTCACCAGGAATGGACTGTCCGCGACATCGTTGGCGACCACGTTCCAGTGGCCGGGAGGAGTTTCGGAGGTGGGACCGTCGGCCCAGAATTCGGAGAGAGCGCGCACGTAGTCGCCGCGTTTAACTAGGTTAGACGCGTAAGGCTGGTGCGTAATTGGGTTCTCCGCGTGGCCGTGGCCGTCGTAAATACTGGGAATCTGATAATCGGCCGGCGGATCGTTCAGACTATTATTGCCATAAACACCGGGAGAAATGTCGATCATGACGCCGTCATCGGTGGTTAACTGGCTGCTGGCCCTGATCACTTCCACGACTTCCTTGACGAACTGGGCGTGGGTGGCCCCGCCGAAGAACGGCGGAGGGCCGGGATCAATCGGCGGCGTGTTCTCGGGGCTTGTGGGAAGCGCAAATGGCCGCACCCAGAGCCACTGGGCCCCGAGATAGTTCTGCTGAGGACTGGTGGGAAACCCATTTTGATCCACGGCATTGACGACGTTCAAACGCTGCCAGTGATTGATGTCTACAATGGTATTTCCAAAGCCGTCGTCGAGGCCGCGCCGATCGGTGGCCAGTGCCGGGTTGGTATAGGCATAGCGCCGCGGATGGCCCGCCGGATAATCCGGGTAAGCAGTAGGGGGATTCGCTGTAGGGTAGGGCGTGCCGTTAGTCCCGCGAGAGCCGTCGTTGCTGAACCAGAGCGAAACCTCATCATAAATCGTGTTTCCCAGCCCAGCGGGCGTGGAAGTGTCACGAGACTGCTCGTTCATGTCATAACCCAGCGAAGCAAAGAGAGCGTCATCGGCCGCCAGCGTATTGGAAGCCGTGCGGGAGAACGCGTGGCGCTCTTTCATCATCCGATAGACGGCGAAACTGATGGCATTGCTGCGGGCCGACTGAATGTCGGCGGCGGTGTGTTTGCCCCGATAAACATAACCGACGGCCATCGGGTCGTAGGCGGCCCAGGCGTCATACATGCAGATCGAGAAACTCAGGTAGTTGCGCGCCTGCGCCGGCGGATGCGGCGTATCGACGCGGATCGCCGAAAGGGCTCTTTCCATCCACACGCGGGCGATGCTGTTGGAAGCGCCGGCATGAACATCGAGCGCGACGCTCCCCAGCAAAAGAGAGAGCAGAAACAAGCTCAATCCAGGCATTCGGGGCCGTTGGAGTATGGATGGAGATGGGCTTGTCATAGGGGTGCAGGCAAAGAAAGTTCGGGCACGTCTGGTGTTCATGGTGTCATGAAACCTACGTCCAGTTGTTGGGCAATTGCGATCCCCTATCCGCGAACGGCCTCAATTAAAGGGCGAACCGGCGTAATCAAGCCGTGAGCCGGCCCTACGGAACATAAAAACGCAGCGTGCCGTCGATCGTATCGTTCGTGGCGATGGAACGAACCGTTTCGACGAGCCGAAGGTTGTTGAGCGTGTGGGCGCTGCCATCGGTAAGGACGAGATTGCCGCTGTTGGCACCGTGATTCAGCCCGGCATCCCATCGGGCGTTCTTGCCGCCGTTGGGCGCGGCAATGGTGTAGCAAGCCGTGTTGTCATGCAGGGCGGAGAACTCGAACCCAGTCATGCTGCGGTCCGCGGAAAGAATATTCCCGGGCTTGGTTTCCTCGGCGTCATCGCCCAGCGCATAGCTAACATTGTCGGTGTCGTAGAAGATAAAGTCGTCTGCCATCTGGCGTTGTTTGTCGGCGGGGCAAACCAGGATTTTGGGCGTGGCCAGTTCGTTTGAGGCGATGCGGAATTGGGCATGCGCCCAGGCGTTATCGGAGCCGTCGGGTTTGCCGCCGCCTTCGGATTGGGCGACTCTCCAGGGGTAACGGCCGTCGTTGTCGGTCGCCCAGGTTCGAAAGGCGAGGCTGATTTCCTTGAGATTGCTCACGCATTGGGTGCGTTGGGCCTGGGACTTCGCCCTCGCTAAGGCTGGGAGGAGCAATCCGGCCAGGATGGCGATGATGGCGATCACGACCAGCAATTCGATGAGTGTAAAAGCTTGGCGAGGGAATCGTTGCGTTGCGGTCATAGACTTAAGCGCGCAGATTATGGGTGATACTGCTACGGTGGGATAAGCGGGCAGCGCTGGCTATCGTATTGTGTCGATCCCCCGTCTCTAAATGGCGAACGGGCTCAATGAATCGACGAGGGCCTTGAGAAGGGCACAATTACTCGCTTATCCAGCCTCTGGATCCATTCCCACATCGGCCTGCGTGGGACTGGATGCAGCCAAGGACTGCCCTGAGGAGAGCCTCTTTGTTACCACCCAAGGTCTCCGAGAAGAGTTTCCGACCAAAGTTTGTTCGAGTCCTGTCGAGGCCTCAGCGCGTCCGACCTCAAGGGTCAGCGTCCTTCCGGTTTGCGAAGGACCAGGAGCGAATTGGCCACCGTGTCCTCCCCCTGGCATGGGCTGTTCATGATTCGGCCGGTCACCCACAGCTGAGCTGATTTGCCGCCATCGAGATTCATGGCGTCGGTGCAACCCAGGCTGACGAAAAACTCGGCCAGCTCGGCCAACTTCATGCCGACCGATAACCCCGGTTGACGTCCGTCTACGATGACGAAATAAATGTGGGTCGAGCTCCAACCGATAGCTGAGCGCGGGTGCCGTTCGTATTTGGAGCGTTGGCTCCAATCGCCCAAGGCGCTTACGGGCGGCGTTTTTTGGGTGAATGTCTTCCCGCCTTTGAGCAGAGTCGGCCCCCCCCCCACGGCCGCCTTGACGCCTTTCAAGTCTGGCGTCGTGGCCGTGGAGATCCGCAAGAGTGTGCCCGCTTCAGTCTCCGGAATACCGGCGAGCAGTTGTGCGCCGAGTGAGAGCACCATCACGTCCGATGCCAGTTTGGTGTTGGCGGTTGGGGAGACTTCGCGGACACGGGCGCGGTAGGTTTGGCCGGCTTCCAAAGGCAGCCAGGAGCCGTCGCCCTCTTTCTCCAAAATCAATTCGCGGCCTCCCGTTGTCCGGGTCGATACTCCGAGCGTAGGAGTGTAGAGAACTGCTGTGCGAGCCTGCCGCGCCTGATTGAGCCCAATTGGAGTTTCGCGACCATCAGCCCAGGTGACTTTGAAGTCTCCTTTAACTTCGTCCAGATGCGGATTGCCTTCGGCATCGAACCACACGCACACGGTATCAGGGGCACTGAGAAGTTCGCCGTTGACGATTTGCAGTCCACGCGGATCGCCCGCGTAAGTGGGGCTGTCGCGCACGTAAAAGTCGGCGTTAACTCCGGCCAACGCGCGGCCTAGTTCACGTGGAACGCTGCGGGCCTGATCGGCAATCAAGCTCACCGCCAAGACCTTGCCCTTGGCATGCGCGGAAAAGAGGCTGAGATCCTTTCGCGCTCGGTCGATTCTCAACACATGGATGGACCAGGGTTCGCTTTCGACTCTGACGTTCACATATGACAACCCTGGTTCGGATTGGACGGGGGTGAAGTTGGGCTCGGGTGTTTCGCCGGCTGTGGCCAGACCATAAGCGACCAGGACGAAGGCGATCAGCCCACGAACCTGGCATCGCAAGGTCCTGCCGAACGCGGCCAGCGTGCCCTTTCGGCCGCTCAGCGAATCGGGTTGACAACGAGCAAGAAGGTAAAGGCGGCGCAAGAATGGCTGTCTCATGCGGATACTCCGGTCGTGTTGCTTGAGAGAGAGTGGAACACGAGGCGCATTCATAGCCGAACCGGTTTATCCTGGGCAATGCCCCATTTGTGACAAAAATGTTACAAATTGAAGGCGGCCTTATGCAGGGTACGCTCCGGAGCTGCAGGCTGAACGATCGACCCAGCAGGGATGGGGTTAAGGTCGAAACCTTCCTGTAACAAATCCGCGGAAAGAGGTCTGTAACCCTGTGAACGCCGGTTCGCGTTCCGATCGCACACATCGGAACTGAAGAAGACGGGCCGGCGCAAAAGAGAGTATGACCACCTCTGTATTGTTACGCGCCACCATTCTATTGATGGCGGCCCTGGCCCTTCCACCCAGCATCCCGGCCGCGCCCCTCGGGACGGCCATCAATTACCAGGGTTATCTGGCGGAAAAAAACAAGCCGGCCAACGGCTTATATGACTTCACCTTCCAACTTTACGATGCCGCCACCGGCGGTTCGTTAGTGGGAAGTCCAACCACCGTCTCGCTCAACGGGGTGCCCGTCACGAACGGATTGTTTTCGACCGCGTTGGATTTCGGTTCAACGGCGTTTCAAGGTGCGGCGCGTTGGCTTGAGATTGCCGTCGCTCCGAACGGATCATCTTCGTTCACGGTGCAAAGTCCGCGCGTGGAACTGCGGCCGACACCAAACGCCCTTTACGCGGTCGCCGCGGAAACGGCGGCCACGGCCAACACCGCAACGACCGCCACCACCGCCACCACCGCGACGACCGCGACCACTGCCACTACTGCCACTACTGCCACTACTGCCACCACGGCCACCACCGCGCTGACGGCCAACGCGGTTGCCGCCAATGGCGTCGGTACCGCCGCGTTGCAGGATAACTCGGTTACCGCCGCCAAGATTGCGCCCGGCGAAGTCGTCAAGAGCGTGAACGGTCTGTTTGACAATGTGCTTTTGTCGGCGGGCGCTGGGATGACGCTGACTTCGAACGGCAACACGTTGACCTTTGGCGCGACGCCCTCGGCCAACAACTGGCTGCTGTCGGGCAACTCGACCAGTCCCGGCCAATTCCTCGGCACGACAGTCAACCAGCCGCTCGAGTTGCGGGCCAACGGAAAGAGGGGCATGGAGCTCGCCTATGCAGACAACTTCAACGGGATTTCAATTGTCTGGCAAAGCGGAGTGAACGTGGTGGGCGGTTACTGGGACAACCGCATTGCCGATCAGATCGTGGGCGGCACCATCGCCGGGGGCGGTGGCTTGCAGGGATCCAGCATATTAGGAGGCGATGGCACGCACCCTAATTACATCGAAGGCAACTTCGGCACGGTCGGCGGGGGCCTCGACAACATGGCGGGGGAAGCCGCCACGGTTCCCGGCGGCCAAGGCAACTATGCCAAGGGCTGGCTTAGTTTTGCCGCCGGCCGCAACGCCAACGCGCTGCATGACGGTTGCTTTGTGTGGAACGATTGCACGGCCCTTGCTCCTCATCGCGTTCTGGGCGGCGGACTGGATGTGATCGGCGCCGCCTGGATTTACGACAATCCCACCACCGGCCCCAATCAATTCCGGGTCAAAGCCAGCGGCGGCGTGTTCTTCAGCCAGGGATCCGAAGGCGTGAACCTGGATCAGCTCAATCAGAATGACGGAGATGTCCGGTACAGCCTGAGGTTCGGCGTGGGCAGCGGCGAAGCCGTTGGCTCCAAACGAACGCCGGGCGGAAACCAATGGGGCCTGGACTTCTACACGGCTTACGCCAACCGCATGTCGATCGATAACAGCGGCCGGGTCGGCATCGGCACGGATCGTCCGCAGCAACAGCTCCACGTGAACGGGAGCTTCGCCCTGGTCGAAGGCGCCGGAGGCGAGCAGGCCTACATCGGCGGAGACGGTTGGGGCGCCGACGTGCAGATCGGCAGCTTGAATCCCAGCGTGCAAAACGTCGCCCTCTACAACGCGGGCAGCGGGCAGTACATGCATCTGGCCGTCAAATCGCTCAGCATTCTGGGCGGCGCGGACCTGGCTGAGCCTTTCCCGATGACCGACGCCGAAGTCGAGCCCGGCAGTGTGGTGGTGATCGATTCGAAGCACCCCGGCCATCTCAAAGCCAGCAGCCGCGCTTACGACACCAAAGTCGCCGGCGTAGTCAGCGGCGCGGGCGGCATCCAGGCCGGAGTTAGTTTGATCCAGGCGGATCAACTTGAAGGAGGCAAAAACGTTGCCCTCACGGGGCGCGTCTACGTCCAGGTTGATGCCAGTCAAGGCGCGATCGAGCCTGGAGATCTGCTCACCACGTCCGATATGCCCGGCTGTGCGATGAAGGTGACCGATCCCGCGCGGGCTCAGGGCGCGATCCTGGGCAAAGCCATGAGCGCATTGGCCGAAGGACGCGGGTTGGTTCTCGCGTTGGTAACCCTCCAGTAAACGATCGTAACGAGGTGACACATCATGAAAACCAACGTTATGCCTGGAGGCAACGACGGCGGCGGCGGCAACGGCGGCAACGGTAACAGCGGTCCGATTGGCGCACTCTTCCTGCTGGCGGCCGCGCTCGCGCTAGCCACCAGCCCAATCCCAATCCGTGCAGCCCAGATCAACGAGAACGAAGCGGTCGCCATCGCAGAATGGTGGTACGCAAACGAGCTCAATGCGCCGACGACGCTGCTTAACCCGTCCGAAAAAGCAACCCGTCTGGCCAATCGCACTCGGCACCAGATCCACACCGTGATCGGCCGTGACAAACTCCAGACCAAAGGCCAAACCAAAGGGCCACTCAACCGTCCGGTCTCGGCTTATATCGTCACGTTCGAGCCGTCCGGATTTGTGCTGGTTTCGGGCGAGGACTCGGTCAATCCGGTGCTCGCATTTAACATCACTGCTCCCTTTCAGTGGAGTTCGCCCGAGAAAAGTTACCTGAGCCATTTTGCCGGTCGCGCCGTGGTGGGTGCGGTCCAGCGGGCGCGCTCAGGTCGCGGCCCGGGCCCAGGACAAGGACAGGGACAGGGCAGCCAGGTGCACACGAACTGGGCCCGGCTCCGCACGCGTCTGAACGCCAACGCAGCTTCGGCGCCCGGGCTGGAAACGCCGGCTCAAGGTGGCCTGGGGGCGGCTCCCGCCGCGCCCAAGGGCGGAGGCATCTACGTCCTGCTTCCGACCGCCCTGTGGAATCAGGGCATGTTCTACAACAACACTTGTGTGGCGCACTGTGGCGGACAATCCGTCCCGACGGGTTGCACCGCGACGGCGATGGCCATCAAGTTCCGTTATCATCAGTGGCCGCTCTGGGGCAACGGTTCTCATTCCTACAGCGATTCGGTGGGCGGCATGACCTACAATCATTCCGTGAACTTCAGCGCGCATTCCTATAATTGGTCCGCCATGCCCACCAATAACCTCAGCGCCCCCAGCACGGATGTGGCTGACCTCATGTACGATTGTGGCGTGTCGGTAAGCATGGACTACGAGCCGGACGGTTCCGGCGCCTGGCCGTCCGTCAACGTGTTCAACGGCAACTTCCGATACCGCGGAACCATTGAAGATTCCTCGGGCACCCCTTCCGATCATATCGCGGCCATGGCTTACAGCATCCGCTGCGGCCTGCCCACGGTCATGTGCAGTTCCACTCATTGTGTGGTGGCCTGTGGTTATCGGGATGGTGTCTCGCCCTACTTCTATCTCAACGGCGGACATGGCAACAGCGACGACGGCTGGTATGACTTGGATCAATTGGCTTGGGACGACAAAACCATCGACCGTTCCTACCCCTATTCGAGTCCCAATCATCACGCTTATGTCGATAGCGGCCACTCCGGAAGTGAAACTGGTGATCTGCAGACTCCGTATCAAACCGTGGCGGCGGGGCAAATGGGCGTGACCAGTGGCGGGATTCTGTTGCTGAAGGGTGGCCATTATGTCGGGCCCGGCAATGGCGCCATCACCTTGAACAAGACCATGACGGTCACCAATTACCTCGGAGCCGTCGTCATCGGCCTGTAAGGCGGAAAGGAGTCTCGTATGAATCTTAGATCACTCTATCTCCTGATCCTGTGGATCGGTCTGGCGCCTTTGTTCCCGCTGGCCGCCCAGGAGAGTCCGTCGTGCCTCCTCGCTTGGTCCATGGTTGACGGGGGCGGCGGCGCAAGCACGGGCGGCGACTTTAGCCTCGCCAGCAGCATCGGTCAGCCAGGCCCCGGATCCGGCAGCGGCGGTGATTATGCCGTGTCCGACGTCTTTGGCGTCATTCCGGTCGTGCCAGAACCGCCTGTTCCTCCTCCGCCTCTGGTGCTGGCGCTTCAGGTCAATGTCCTGGACGGCGCCGTAGTCATTTCGTGGCCCGGCGACGGGTCCGAGCGAGTTTTGCTGGAGGAGACGATGTCTCTTCCAAACGAAACCAGCTGGGTCCCAGTGGATGCAACCCCTCAAAGTGACGCGGGCAGAACTTGCGTCCGCGTTTCGCTGAGTCCCGGTTGCCGGTTCTATCGGTTGCGCAAACCCTGAGCGGGGTTAGTGAAGCAGCGCTGGTTTGGAAAATTCCCGGCTGAGCCGCCGGAGGGAGCGGAGGCAGGTTCTGGCGGCTCGGTCGGCATGATCGGAGTTCGGTGAGCCATTACGCTGGAAACTTTCTCAACCTCGCACGGCTTTTTCAGGATCCTTAGTCCCCGCGGCCGCCTCCGCCTCCCGAACCCGGTCAAGAATGACTTCAGCCAAGAGGGGTTCACTGCCAATGCTGGCCGAATACCACACGTGTTTGCCGTGTTTTTCCGTGGGGTTGCGCCAGGTGGGTTGCTGGAGCCGATAACGTTCCTGCACCACTCGTTCCGATTCGCCTAACATCACCGGAATATCTTCATAAGAATGTAGACCGTCGCTGATGAAAAATGGGACCACGACAATGTTTTTGGTGCGCGCCAGAGCGTAACAATCGGCGATGCGCGGTTCTTCCTCCATAAAGACGGGATGCACCGTCGCGTACATCTGCCGGGCGCGGATCAGCTCGGCCTGACGTTCAATGGCTTTGCGCGAGTTTTCGTTGTTGCCGGTCCCGTGTCCGGCGATGAACAGGGAAGTGTCGGCGGGCCGGGGGGCGCGTGGGAAGGGGTGTTTGGCTATGACCTCAGTGGCCCGCGCGAGCAATACGTCAGTCATCCGGTCGTGGGTGCCCACCGGTCCACAATAGTGAAGCATCTGCTCTCCGCGACGCTGGGTCCGGGCAAACCCCGGTTGATTCGGGATAACCAGACCCAGCTCGCGCGGAATCACTTCCTCGGTGAAGTATCCTTCACTGATGAACAGCGGCACGATGAAGACTCGCGGAGCGTAAACCCCGCGCAGGACTCCCCTGATGGATGGTTCCAATTTCCAGAAACATTCCACGACTTGCCCAAACAACTTGCGCCGGCGCAGTTCGTCTGCGTGCTGGTAGGTCGGCGCGCTCGATTCGGCGTTGAGAGTCGAACCGTGCCCGACCAGGACCAAGGCCGCATCGTGGAAATCGTCGTTCGGCACCGGCCATGGGTAGCCCAGCCCAGGCGCGCGGGCAAGGCTGGTTCCTGGTTCCCGGTTCCTGGTTCCCGGTTCACGGTTCACGGTTCCTGGTTCCCGGTTCACGGTTCACGGTTCACGGTTCACGGTTCACGGTTCACGGTTCACGATTCCTCACGTCCAACGCTCAACGCTCAACATTCGACCAACAACCAACAACCAACAACCAGCAACCAGCAACTAGCTAGGAACCAGGAAAG
>DATLUX010000226.1:0-18377 GCA_035577805.1 Verrucomicrobiia bacterium | reverse complement strand
ACAGCAGCCTGGAAGGCAAGGATGTCCCTTATCTCGACGCGACCGCGAGCCGCTCGCAAGATCGGGCGCAGATCTTCATCAAGATGGTCAATACTCATCCCACCCGATCGCTACGCACGAAGGTTTCGGTGACTGGCGCCGCGATTGGGGCGCAGGCGGTGCTGGAAAGCATCACGGGAAGATCGCACGACTCCGCGAACAGTTTTCGCGTGCCCGAAGCGATATCTATAGGCCGAACCGAGGTGGCCGCCGCTTCGGAATTTGTGATCGATTTGCCGGAGCGTTCGGTGTCGGTCCTGACCCTGAAGGCACGGTAGAAGCCTTCTCGGGTCCGCACTCGCCCATGCTTGCGGATGGGCCTAAGAAGGGAATCGCCTGGTCCCGCCGCTCATTTGCTAACCGGGAGCCATGGAGCCTAAACGACGGTAGCGACTCACGTCGGTCTGTGTTCGGCGCAGGAGTTGCTCCCGCGAAGCGTGTGCCGTCGATTGGCGGCGCCTGGTCTACGGCACGCACATAACCTAACGCTCATGCATCTTATGGAAGGTTTGTCATCCAACTTGGTTTGTCCAAGTTGCAAGGGATCGCGGCTCGTCGCTGGCGCCTTCTGGGAAAAGCAATTCCGGAACTTTGCGCCGAAGGGAAAGTTGATGTGGGTAGGTTATTCTCCCTTGTCGTTCGTGTGCCGTGACTGCGGTTATCTCGGCATTTGTTTGAGCGAGCAAGAACGCTCCGAACTGGATGCCAAGCTCGAGGCAGGCTGAAAGAGATGCGGCATAAGCCGGATTTCCCGGGGCTTTCAGGCGTCCTTGGCGCACGCCCAGCAGGCAACACCAAAGTCGGCCAGCAAGGCAAGCTCTTCTTGCGCTCCTTAACGGCAACTTTTCAATGGTGTGCCGTTCAATGGTAGGCCTGTCCCCCTATCGCTCTAGGGCGGCATTCTCAATTGGTTTTCCACCAGCGCGGAATCAGTCGTGGAACCCTGCGCTGATACTTCCGATATTCCTCCCCAAAGCGCTCAATCAGTTCCCGCTCCTCCAACACAATCATTAAGTATCCCGCCGGCCCCAACAAAAGGACGAGGATATACAGCCCTGCGTAGTTAATGAAAAGGGCGCTGGCAATTACGCTGACGCCCGCGCTAAGGTATCGAGGATGACGGACCACTCCATAGATCCCCTCCTGTAGCAGCCTGCCCTTTTGCTGCCCACTGGGCGACAACTCTGTGATTCCGACCAGCGTTGCAATGCTCAGGTGCCTCCAATATTGGAACTCAAGCCAAGTCACCCCACCGTACAATACTAAGGCGACCGCGACCAGGCCCCAGTTCGTTCCCAGATTCGTCCCTAGGAGCGGCTCCCGGAACCGGAAGAGCAATGCGCCAAAAGCGGCCGACACTGGAACCACAACGAAGTAGGTTCGAAGCGGCCCCCACCTTCTCCACCAACGAGCCCAGGGGTGGATGACAAACCAAAAGAGCAGCCCCGGCGGGAGCACAATTAAGCTGAGGATACCGAAGAAATATCGAACACGATCAATCATATGATTACCACTTCAGTAATAGACGCCCGTGTGGCAGTCTGCGCGAAGGCGAGGGAGAGGAGACAAGTTGGTGCGCGTAGCAGGACTTGAACCTGCACGGGTTTCCCCACTACCACCTCAAAGTAGCGTGTCTGCCAATTCCACCATACGCGCGAGGCAACCAGCGGCCCATTACTCAATCAAGCCCCCTTTCGTGACGCAAGCGCAATTCTGCCCCGAGCGGCGTGACGGGTGTATTTAGGCAATGCCCCCGCACAAGGCAGCGGACAATGAATGCACTGAAAATCTCGTCGCGGCACTGAAGTCGGTTCCCATGATTCCAAAAACGGTGGCTTCGAAACCGATTTCGGTTCGATCGAAACCGATTTCAGCGCAAATGCACCTCAAACGGTTCCGTTGTTATCAAAAATGATAATTGTCATTCCGATTCCAGTGCAAAAGCACCGCCAACGGTTTCGTTGGTATCAGAAATGATAACGTTCATTCCGATTTCAGTGCGATCGCACCTCGCACCGATACCGCGGAAGCAAAAATGATAACAACGAAACCAAATTCGGTGTCGTTCAAACCGAATTCAGTGTCGCAGCACTGAAATCGGTTCCAATGACAGCAAAAATGATTAAATTCATACCACCTTCAGTGCGTTCGAACATGGGCGGCCGCATCGGGCACGGGCCCCGCGGCAAGGCAGAGCGAGTTTCGACTGGCCCGTGGGCTGCGCCGGCCGTAAAACGAACGACGCATCCATGAACGAGCCACTTCGTCTGCGGCGCCGTACCTTTCTCAAGAGCACGGCTGTGGCCGGAGCGGCGGTTGCCGTCGGCGAATTTCGCTGGCCGGGACTGGCGGCGGCGGCGCCGGAGCCGATGGTGTTGCCGACTCCTTCCTGGGTCGACCGGCCGATGCGCTGGGCACAGCTCACCCTGGTCGAGGACGACCCAGGCAAGTTCAACCCACAATTCTGGCTCGATTACTTCAAGCGCACGCGGGCGGACGCAGTTTGTCTGAGTGCAGGGGGTTGCGTGGCGTATTACCCGACCCGGGTTCCCTTTCATCATCGAAGCGCGTGGCTGGGGGAGCGCGACGTGTTCGGAGAATTGCTGACCGGTTGCCGCAAGCTGGGGCTGGTGGTGATCGCGCGCACCGATCCGCACGCGACCTACGACGACGTGCAGGCGGCGCATCCGGACTGGATTGCGGTGGACGCGGACGGGCATCCGCGCCGGCATTGGGCGTCTCCGGAGATGTGGGTGACGTGCGGGCTGGGGCCGTACAACTTCGAGTTCATGACCGAAGTGAAGCGCGAGATCATGTCGCGCTACCGGGTGGACGGCATCTTTATCAACCGCTGGGACGGCTCGGGCCAGTGTTGGTGCGAGCATTGCCGGTCGAATTTCCACGCGGCGTCCGGTCATGAGCTGCCGCGCAGCAGTAACCCGCAGGATCCCGCCCGCCGCGCCTACATCCTTTGGCGTCAACAGCGGCTTTTCGATTTATGGCGGCATTGGGACGCGGTGGTGCGCGGGATCAATCCTGATTCCTGCGTGATTCCGAATACCGGCGGCGGGGCGACCAGCGACCTGGACATGCAACGCATCGGCGAACTGGCGCCGACCCTCATGGCGGACCGCCAGGCGCGGCGCGGCCTGACGCCACCGTGGGCGAACGGGAAAAACGGCAAGGAATATCGCGCTACGATGGGAAACAAACCCATCGTTGGCATCTTTAGCATTGGCCTCGAGGAGCCCTATCGCTGGAAGGATTCGGTGCAAAACGCGGCGGAGTTTCAACTCTGGGCCGCGGACGGCGTGGCCAACGGTCTGCGGCCCTGGTTCACCAAATTCTCCGGCACGCTGCACGACGAGCGGTGGCTGCAGCCGGTGGCCGAGCTGTATCGCCGCTACGCTGCTTGGGAAAAGTATCTGCGCAACGAAACGCCGCTGGCCCGGGTGGGGATGGTGTATTCGCAGCAAACGGCGTGGTTTCACAATCGCGAGCGCGGCGGGGAGAAGATCGAGGATCACGCTCTGGGCTGGTATCAGGCATTGGTTGAGGCGCGTCTGCCGTTTGAGATGGTGCATGACCGCCTGCTTGATCCCGCGCGCCTCAGTTCGTTGCGCACGCTCATTCTGCCCAATGTCGTGGCGCTCAGCGATACTCAGTGCAAACAACTCGAGGCTTATGTGCGAAATGGCGGCGGCCTGGTGGCGACTCACGCCACGAGCCTCTGCGACGAATGGGGAATCGCGCGAACGAATTTCGGTCTGGCCGATCTTTTCGGAGTGGACTTCGCCGGACGCATCGATCCGCGCATGCAGAACACGTACCTGGCATTAAACCACGCCGCGCCGGCCGGCCAGGATTTGCTGAAGGGCCTGGAAACGGCCCCCCGCATTATCCATGGCGTCTCGCGCGTGGAAGTCAGTCCGCAGGTCGCGTTTCCGCCGGCGCCGCTGACGCTCATTCCCAGTTACCCCGATTTGCCGATGGAAAAGGTTTACCCGCGGAACGCCGCGACGGACATCGCGCAGGTGTTTGTGCGCGAGCACGGTCGCGGGCGCGTTGTTTATTTCCCGTGGGACATCGACCGCACGTTCTGGGAGGTCCTTTGCGTCGATCACGGCAAGCTCCTGCGCAACGCCGTGGACTGGGCCACGCGCGAAGAGCCGCCAGTGACGGTGACGGGTCCCGGCGTGTTGGACGTGACGGTATGGCGACAGAAGGATTCGCTGACGGTGCACTTGGTAAACCTGACGAATCCGATGATGATGAAAGGCCCGGTGCGCGAGCTCATCGCCATCGGCCCGCAACGCGTGCGCGTCCGGTTGCCCGCAGGGGCGAAGTCTCGTGGAGTGCATCTGCTGGCGGCCGGCCAAGCCGTCTCGTCGAAGCGCGCTGGTGAGTTTCTCCTCGCGACAGTGCCATCGGTGCTCGACCACGAAGTTGTGGCCATCGATTTAGGATGAGATTGCACCCGGCCCGGTCCACAGACCAGACCGGGTGAGCGGCCTATTGGCCCACTGGCCCTACTGTTGGCCGGGTGGATTCCCCGCGTTGCCATGGACGTCGGCCGCGCAATAGACGGCGTCCAAAATCTGCTGGGCGCAACGGATCAAGGCCTGCGCCTCCGCCGGATGAGAACGCCCAACTTGAGCCCGGACTTTGTTTTGGAAGGCGCCCAACTGCCCGACCGCCGAATCCAAGCTGCCGCGATCAAAGGAGACGCACGCCGCTTTCAACGTCGCGATCAACGGCCGCTTGTTGAGGCGCGGCAGGTCCGAGGAATCCACCAGTTGGATGCATTGCTCGACCGCCTCACAACCCGTGATGACGCACACGGACAGTTCGCTGGTGCACTGGTCCTGGCCATCCGAGACGGTCAAAGTCAGGGTATGGCACCCCAGCGGCAGACAGTTGGTTACGATTGCGCCGGTGCCAATGGCGTTGGGGCCTTCGGACCACGCAAATTGCAGAGGATCGTTGTCCGGATCTGAGGACCCGGAACCATCCAGGGTCACACAGGCGTCCGCATTGTTGAGCGCGATGGCGTAGGTCCCGGGCTGCCCAGGGAAGGTCAATCCGCAGGCGTCCGGGCCAACCGCAGCCACGCACTTAGGCGGGTTGTTGAGCGCGCGCAGCGGACAAAGCATCAGGTAGTTGATGTCGCCGCCGTTGGCCTCGACGGTGTAGCGCAAGGTGACGACGCCTTTGAGGGCCACGGTGGCCACTGCGCCGTCGGGGGTCTTAAGTGGGACAAAGGTGAACGTGTCCCAACCGCCTGTCGCTGGAGCGCGGAAGCTCCCCAACGTGGTCGTGTTCTGAGTCATGCTGGTCGGATCGTCCACCACATCCAAACGCCCGCCAATGGTCGCCGCAGCGTCTCCGTGCGCGGAGCGCAGATAGATGGCGTAGTAAGCGCCGGCGCCGTAATTACGGGTGTAGTTGAACCAATCACCCGGATCCGTCCAGCCGACCTTATAGTCAGAGATGGTCTCAAACCCAGGCCGCGGGCCGGCGCCGGTGCGATAGGAGTCATCGAGGTTCACGATGCCGTTGGGCGGATCCAACACGCGATACAGCGGCGAATCGGGATTGCTCCCCTCCAGGTGATAGTCGATGTTGTGCGTCGCCGGTTTACCGTTGTAGAGGCCTTTGGCGTTGAACGGATCGGTATTGCTGGGCAGATACCCGCCACCGAGCGTATTGAAGTCCTCAGACTCGATGAACAGGTTGCTGTAGGGATTGTAGATGCCTTCCCGATAATTCCAGGTGAACGAACCCGCGGCCGGTGTCGCCTGGTTGTCCTGCCATTCGACGCTCACCGTGTGCTGGGTGCCAAACGGGCTGCCGGTCGGCGCCTGATACGAAATCTGCGCGCCGGTTGGCGTATCAACAATGGTTGAGGCGGTGGTGACGTCCGCGCCGTCGAAGACCAACTTCAGGGATGAAGCGACCACGGCGGAGTCTTCATCTTTGATGACGGCCATGACTAAGGGCGCGCGCGCATAATCCGAATCGGCACGCGGCTCCACCGAGGCGACGGTGGGGGTAAGCAGCTGCACATCGGCTCTAACGAAGGCCAAGTAATTGAAGTCGAGATTTCCCGGGCCAGTGGTAAAGCGCAAGGTCGTCAAGCCGCCCAGACGCACGCTGGCCAGATTGCCCGCATTGTTTTTCAACGGCACGGTATGGAAGACGTCCCAGTTGCCGGTGGGCGGCGAACTGAAGTTGCCAATCGGTGCTTTGGTCTGGTTGGGCGAGGCCGGATTGCTGGTGATGACTGCCAATTCAGCATTTTCGTCGGCGCCGCCGGAGGCCAAACGGGCATAAACATTGTAACGCGCGCTGGGCCCGAAATCGCGGGTGTAGTTATACCAGTCGCCGGTGTCGTTCCAGCCCACGATGTAATTGCAAGTGATGACATGATCGCCGCGCACAAAGCCGTCTCCGCCCGGTTTGGAAGCTTCCACGCCAGTGGGCGCTCGATAGGCGGGAACAGCGCCTGGATCGTTGACGTCATTCACCTCGTGGTAATCGACGTCGAGGATGGCGTCCTTGCCCAACAGTGAGCAGTCCGGATCCCCAAAATTAGCGTGTAGTCCGCCCGTGGTGCCGTCATTGCTATAGTTGAAGTCTTCCGCCTCGATGAAGAGCGTGCCGGCGCCGCCCTTGAAAGGCCCGGCGGTAAAACTCCATGTGTTAGTCTGGCGCACAGGCACGGCATCGTTGTCCGCGAAGACCACGGCGGCCGTATGGGAACCCTCGGCCACGGGCGTCGTGATCTGGAACGTCCCTTCGGCGCCGCTCGCCGTGTCCGTCTGCGTCACGGGGGTTAACTCGACGCCGTCCAGGAAGAGTTGAATGCTGGCGGCGACCACTTGGGTGTCGGCATCGGCGATCACGACTTTGAGTTTGGGATCGCGCACGGTTAAGCTCCCGGCTTCTGGCGAGAGAGAAACGACGGTGGGGCGCAGCGTGGGCGAGAACGTCGGCACGAAGGCCAGGTAATTGAAGTCGTCATTGCCCCCCGCCAAGGTGGTTACCCGCACGGTGGTCTTGCCATTCAACCGCACGATGGCTTCCTTGCCATTTCGGTCGCGCAGCGGGACGAAGCAGAACGTATCCCAGCCGCCCGTGGCATCTGCGTCGAAAGTGCCCAAGGACACCGTGGTTTGGCCGCTCTGTGCCGGATCGCTGGTGACCTTGGATAAATCGACGTGGGTGTCCACGCCGCCCGAAGCGAAGCGGCCATAGACCTTGTAGGTCGTGTTGGGGAAGGTGCGGGTGTAGTTGTACCAGTCGCCCGCATCGTTCCAACCCACCTTATAATCGGTGGTGATGGCGACGCCCGCGCGCAGGTTGTCGGGCGTGCCTGGCACCGAGATGCCGTTGGGCGGGTTCAACACGCGGTAGAGAGGCGAATCCGGATTGCTGCCCGCCAAGTGATAATCCACATCGTGTTTGGCAGCGAGCGTATTGTAGGAACCATTGGGGGACCCGAAGTCGTAGAAGATCCCCGCGTTAGCACCATCAAAGGCATTGAAGTCCTCCGCCTCGATAAAGAGCGTCGTGCCCAAGGCACTGGAGGCCACCACGGGAGTCACGTAGAAAACATTGCGGGCCGTACACGGGACCGCGGGAGTCTCCGAGTCGTTGAAAGTCAAGACCGCTTCGTGACGCGAGCCTGCGGCAAAGGGGGCGGCCGGAGTGTGAGTAATGGTGGTGGTTTTCGCTGTCGCGTCCTTGACAATGGCGGTGCCGCCACTCGTCGTGACATCCGTTCCATCCAGGACCAACCGCACCGAACTATCCACGGGTTGGAAAGGGCTGCCACTGTAATCGATGACAAACTTAACCACGGACGCCTCCGACACATCGCGGCCCGGGTTGCCCGCGGGCAAGGCCGACGCGACCCGCGGCGCATTCGCGCCGACAGTGGTCGTAATCTGGAGGTCGTCGATCCAGTTGTTGTCGTTCGCCCCGCCGGTCCGGGCCCCGAGGACAAAACGCCCTTCCCGCGAAGTATAGCCGGTGACGACGTCTTTGAAGATATCCAGCCCTTTGTAGCGCACGCTAACACTTCCGCACGCGCTCAAATTCACCTCCAAGTCAACCCACGTCCCTGGCGCGGGGGTGCCGGCGGGATCGGTTTCCAGCGAGATCGGGTTGCCCGAGGCATCTGTTTCCACCGGCGCACAGTAGGGGCCGGGGGTGCTGGTCTGAGGCCCGGTGCCGGCGAAGCGTTTGTGCGCCACGATCGTGCCGTTGAGTTTGATGTCCAGGGCCGGCCCATCGCCGTTGCCGTTATCCCACGTGTCAATGTTGACGGATAACCCCGTGGCGGTGCCTTCCTCGCTCGTCAATCCGCCGGCTATGACGCTGTCAGTGACGTCGGCGAAGCTGATGCTCACACCGTCGGCGGGCCGAGCGGTGCCGCCGCCGATGCGCACTTTCATTTTGAGGTTGAAAGCGATGACCGGCGCGCCGGGGTCCAAGTTCGGCAGCACGATGGTGCCGTTTTGGCTACCCGTGGCATCGGTCAGGCTGATGTAACCGCTGCCGTCGTAGCTGCCGGTCGGGCGCCAGACCGCAGTAGGCCGGAGGCTGAAGTTGGGATCGGTGGTGGGATCCGCGTTGAAGTTGTTGTTATAGGTCCCGGCCTGCGCCCGTGGGCTGCCCAAGCAGCTAATGGCCAGGGTGAGGCCGAGTGCTCTGCTAAATACCAGCTTGTTCATAATGAGAGTTGGTTAGGGGAAACGCCCGACGCTAAGCCTAGCGGCCGCAAAAAAGCAAGCGGAACGAATGACTACTTATTAACAGGGGTGTATCCAGGCACTGCCCCCGAACAATGCAGTTTGGTGCGCGGCGTTTTACGCCGCTTCATCGTCCGTCGGCTCGAGGACCAAGGACTACCCAACGCTTCCTCCGATCCCCATCTCGAAGCGGCCTAAAGGCTGCGATCCCGGGGGCAGTGCCCGAATGCGCGCTATTAACAGCTCAATGCGTCAGTTCTTCGGTCCCGCGTTTCTGCATCCGGACGGTCACGCGGCTGGTCTCGCCCGGGGCGAGGGTGACACTAGCGGAACGGCCGGCCGAACCGCCTGAACGCACCACGGGCATTTCATAGTTGGTATGGGTCACCGAGTAGCTTTGTCGGCCGGCTGGCAACGTTCGCACCAGAGCCACGCCGCGCGCGTCGCTGATCGCCCGAAAGTCGTTTTCCATCCAGCGTCGGCGTTCGAGCCAGTTCATGCCTGGCCCTTGGCGAAAGAAATCTTCCGTGTTGAAGATGTCCTCGGCGAAAATGGTGCTGCCGTTGCCGCCCCAGAGCACGTTGGGCCAGAGGCCGGCCTTGGCTCCCGGCAGTGGCCGCCCGGCGTCATCCAGCACGGTGACCTCGAAGGAGGCGGCGGCTTCCATCGGCAGGACAATGTGCTGTTGACCTCGGTGAAGGGGGAACAACTGCGGCAGGCGTTGACTGGTCGTGACACCTGACGGTGACGCGCCTTGCTGTGAGACAAACCCTTCGCAAATTCCGATTAGCTCCATCCGGCCCGGCGGCAGGGATTCAAAGGTGAATGTGCCGTCTTCGTTGACAGGCCGCCACGCGATCCAGACGGGGGCTTCGCTATTGCCGTCGTGGCCCTCGGCGAACACGCGCGTGCAGACTCGGCCATGACGCACGGGGCGAGGCACGGCATCGTCGAGGCGCGCGCTCACGCGAGCGCCCGGCTGAAGTTCCAACGCGAACTCGTTTGTTTCCCCAGCCTTGGCATCGAACGACACCAGATCGCCGAACAGCGGCGGGCCATCGGCCGGCAAATGAACGGCCCGCAAATGGCCTGGGCCTGGTGCCACCCGGCCTGACCACAGAACCGGCCCGGCTCGTTGCCAGAAACCCGTGCCGGCCGGCCACATCCCGGAGATGTCCGCGTGCAGATTGGTCAGCACCGTCTCCCGCGTGCCGATATAACCGGTCAACCGCACCACGCCGCCGCGTTTGAGCACAACTGGATTGGGCCGCGTGCTGATGCGGTGCGTCAGGCGCGCCACCCAATATTTCAGCTTTTCGCGGTAGGATGCGTTGGACGGCGGGGAAGCAGATACTGTGCGAAAAGGACGCTCCGCACAAAAGTCCGGATGATCCACGGCGAAACTGATCTCAGCTGTCTCCAGGCGTTCGATGACGTAAAAGGGATAACGGACGGCCGCATAACCGTCTGTGTCGGTCCGGACGGTGACGGCCTTAAGTCCCGAACGCGCCAGATTGCCGTCCCACATGTAATGCCCTCCGTTTTTCTTGGGCCGCAGGCCATCGGGTGCGATGATTGCCCCAGCCACCGGGCGACCGCTTTCGTCAACCACCCGAATATGCGCCACCGGAACAGGCGGTGTGAGCACACGCAACAAGACCACTAACAACGCCAGGAGAAACAGTGCTGCTCCGATCCTCAATAGCAATTGTTTTGGTTTCATTGGAGTCAGTCGTCCGCCCTTTCGTGCACCTGCTTTCGGGCCTATTTAGGCACTGCCCCCCGCGATCCTACGCGCATCGGAACGCGGCGTTCACGCCGCTTCAGCGTGCGCCGGCTCGGGGGCCATGGACTGTTCAACGCTTCCTCCGATCCCCATCTTCAAGCGGCCTAAAGGCCGCGATCCCGGGGGCAGTATCTGAATGCACCCCCTGCTTTCCGCTTTCCGCTTTCAGCTTTTTCCGTCTCACTTGGCTTTGTCCAGCTCGCCCAGGATATATTTGCGGCGATTGACGACCTGACGGCGGAACGAATCGATGTCCGAGCGAAACTGGGCTTGAGCAGCCGCGGGATCTTCGCGCGTGACCCGGGCGCGCAAGGCGATCTCGGGTTCGAGCCGCCGTTCCATGGTGTCGATCAGGGGGCCCATCTTGCCTTCGGTAAAGACCGTCATGCAGATCTCGCGCAACCGGCTGAGAAACCGTTTGCGGAACTCCGGATTGGCCAGGAGCGGCCCGGAAAAGTAGCCCGGCGGACGCCACCAGCCGTCGAAGCCGCGTCGGGAGCGGCCCGGGGATTCGCCGGGGCCGTTCATGCCGAAGGTCAACGGCATAGTGTACCAGTCGTAGCGGCCGGAAGCTCCGTCGTAGTCGCCCCAGGTCTTGTCTTCGTCCCAAGGGAAAATGTCCCACCGGCCCTCCTTCCGGGGATTGTGGTAGGTAAAATAGTTATTGAAGAAGCCGTCCCAGTTTTCGATGCACATGTTGACGGCAAAATAGTTGATGAAATTAGTGACATTAAAGTGGCGTTCGATGAATTCCCACTGGGCCGCGTCGCTGTGGGTGTCCAGCCCGCGGATCAACGCCAACAAATCGTCATGGCCGGTGGCGGGGTTGGTTTTTTTTTCGTGTTTGCTGACGAGGTTATTTCCGTACCAGATCAGCTTGTAAAGGTTGCCGCCTTCATCGCGGCCGTTGCGGCGCAAGAACGCTTTATTGGGTTGTTCGATCAACAGGTGATACCCGAGCGGTCGGCCATCCATCCAGACCCGCACATGCTCGGTGAGTTCGGCGGGCACACCAGCGAGCCGATAAAGCTCATAAGCCAGCGGCTCCGACAGCACCCAGCGCGGTTGGTTTTCAAAAATCACGTTGATGCTGGTCATGCCGCGCAGGGTTTGATCCTTAAGGAAATGAACCTTGAACCCGCCGTTGCGTTGCACCACCCGCACATGGTCAAAGGTCTGCACGGCGCCGCCACCGGCCGGCAGATAGATAAATGTATCCTGGCCTCGCACTGGCGAAAGGTTCATGCGGCCAAGACGCACGCCGCGCCCCGGCAAACGCGGTTGGTCGCTCAAGTGCCAGACGAACCCGAACGGGATACGCGCGTCGTTCGTATTCGCGAAGGTTGAGTAGGTCAAGGCAGGCCGCAGATCGTTGGTCGACGGAAACGTCCGCTCGGTCGACGCCCCGTCTAGCGCCCGGAAGCGATAACGCACCAGGCGACTGGCGGGTTGCGCTGGGAGCTTCGCTTCAAACACCCCTTTGCGTTCGTCGGCCGGAAACGCGTTCCATTTCCACCACATTCTCTTCCGTCATCTTTCCGGCGTAGGCCACCCGATAAAGCAACTGGACGCGCTTTACTCCGTCGGAGTCGGCCACGGTCACGCGCGCCGTCACTGCCTGATCGGCTCCCGGCGATTCCGGGGTCAAGACCACAGCGCTGAACGAAGGCGGAAGGTTTGCCGAGTAACAATCGTTGGTGCGTCCAGGGGAACCGGCCGGGCGCACGACCTCCGGCAAGCGCGAGGCCGCCCAATTGGCTGCTTCGGGCCCGGCCAGCGGACAGATGCGTTCCAGCGAGGCCGATCCGCCGTCCGCCGCGAGCGGCCAAGGCGCGTGATCGCTAAAAGTCATCGCATCCACCAGACGCTTCTGGGCGTCCACCAACTCCAGGCGTTCACCGCCGTGGCTCAGCTTGCCTTCCCAATCGCCGACCGCGCGGATCTGTTCTCCGTAACGCTCAGCGAAATCAGCGCGGTTCCGGCAGACCACCAGAAACCCGCCTGCGGCCAGCTTGGTGCCGGCAGGGATGCTGAACTTGACCCCTTTGTTGAACGACCACCCTGAAAGGTCCGCCTCGGACTCACCGGCGTTGAACAACTCGATAAACTGCAGCGTATCCAGGTCGTCGGGCGGATGGTACATGACTTCATTAATGACGACTCCGGCGGCAGCGGTGCGGAGCATGCCGGCCAGGAGCACGAGCCACACGACGACCAGCAACCCCGGACGCAAAGTGAGACGGCGGTTTGTCATAACCATGGCGAGTTGAGCAGCTGGAGCTTGCCGAAAACTCGTCAGCGGAGCCAGCGAATAAGAGTAAAGACTGAAGCGGCCGGGTTCATTCGGCACTGCCCTTGGAGCGGCCATTTCCTGCCACTTAGTGAGCCGGCTTTCACAATTCTTTTACATCCTCGAAGCAATGCGAAGAGACGTGACGGAGTCCGATCCTGCTATGAAAATCAAAACTTCATTCGCCGATACCACGTTCATTCCCCATGTCCTCGTGAATCCGACGCGCCACGAGCCGGCGCGGCCCCTACAGATTAGGTCCAGGCCAGGTTACCTCCTCAACAGAACCCGCTCCGGCCCCGTCACCGAAGCCGGCGCGGCCTGGTCGCGAAACCGGGGCCGTTTGTTGGGACTTCTTTTCGTGCTCTTGGCAACAGCGGCGTTTTCGGCCAGGGCGAGCGACCCCGTGGGCATTTATGCGTTCGTGGATAAGGTCATCTTCGAACCTAACGAACAAACCCCTGACCGCGTGCAGGTCTGGGGCGGCTTCGCCTTGGCCAAGGGCAAAGGCGAAGAATACGAGGCTGCGCAACGAGGTTATATGTACTTCAAGCTGCGGACCGGCGAGGAAGACATCTGTCGCAAGGAATGGGCGGACCTCAAGGCCGTTGCCGGCACCGGACAAATCGTCGCGTTCGGCTCCCGCCACGACTCCAAAGGAACCGTGCGAAGCACGGAAGCCAAGCCGGAACGGCCGGATGCTCACCCCAAAGGCTGGGGCCTGACCAAAGTCAAGGTCCGCAAGTACCCGCCCCTCGATCAGCTCGTCGCGCTGCAAGCCAAACATCCCGGGGCCAAACCGTAGGAGCGATCATCTGATCTGGTCGCGAAGTGAGGTTTGGCCACAAGTGAGCCTCCTGACGTCGGCTACCTACGAGCGGGTGGCAGCCAGGTCGGGCGGGTTTCCGCACTCCGCACTCCGCATTGGATCAGAGCCTCCTGACGTCGGCTCCGACCTGGTGGTGAATTGGGACCATGAACACATCGGAACAGACATGAGGCCTGCCGGAACATCTCAGCCGACGCAGGAGCGTGGCTTGGCGGTCTTTCCATCTGGAGAGCGGCTCATGGCCCGCAGCGGCTTGCTACGGCATTCCCGATGGGACGCTCTCCTGGTGTGGTTGGCCGCGGGTCATGGGGCGCTGCTCTTGACGGCACCACCATTCTGGATCGTAGCCAGCGCGTTGTGGTGGAATGCCAACACCATCTCGCATAACTTCATTCACCTACCGTTCTTCAAGACGCGGTCCTTGAACATTCTTTTCTCGGCCTATCTCAGCGTGGTGCTTGGTTTCCCGCAGAGCCTCTGGCGCGAACGGCACCTGGCTCATCATCGTGAGGCGCTGAATTCCCGCCGGCACGGAAATGTTTCGTGGAGGCTCCGGCCATCAGCGGGGTGGATGCTGGAAGCGCTCCTGGTCTGCGGTTGGTGGTTCTCCCTGCGGTCGATGATGCCGGATTATTTCATGGGGAATTATCTGCCCGGTTTGCTGGCGGGCCTTGCGCTCTGCCAGATCCAAGGCCATTTCGAACATGTCCGCGGCACGCTTAGCCATTACAGCCGGCTCTACAACTGGCTTTTTTTCAATGACGGCTTCCACGTGGAGCATCACGCGCAGCCGGGGCGGCACTGGACTCAACTTCCGCGGCTGAAGATTGCCGTGGACGCGATCCAACGGAGCCGTTGGCCGGCGGTGTTGCGTTGGATGGATTGGTTTAGCCTCGATGGGCTGGAGCGGTTGGTCTGCCGGTCGCCCGCGTTGCAACGTTTCGTGCTGCAACGGCACGAAGCAGCCTTGCGCCGTTTGCCGACGGTCGCGGCGCTGCTGCCGTCCTTGCGACGGATCACGATCGTCGGCGGCGGGCTTTTTCCGCGAACGGCGTTGGTCCTGCACAAACTCGCGCCGCAAGCGGGCCTGAGAATTGTGGATGCCTCCGCGGAGCACCTGGCTCAGGCCGGCCGGTGGTTGCCCAAGCAAGCAGAACTCATCTGCCAGTTTTACGACGTCTCTGCAGCCGGCTGTTTGCAGGACAGTGATCTCCTCGTGGTCCCCCTGGCTTTCGTGGGGGACAAGTCGGCCATCTATCGGGCGCCGCCGGTCCGGCACGTGTTGGTGCACGATTGGCTTTGGCGCAAGCGGGGCGAGAATGTGGTGATCTCGGTGTTGCTGTTAAAACGGCTCAATCTAGTGCGGGCATGAGAGCTTTGAGTCTGTTTGCTCTTTGTGTGCTGGCCAAGATCCTCGTGCTGGCCGATCAAAACCTGGCCGGCTCAATCTGGTCCCCGATCGCTTATGTCTGGCAGGACGGGCTCATGGCGTTGTTGCTGGGGGTGGTGGAATGGCTCAGTCGGAAGCGGCCGTGGCTTATCGGGAGCGCTTACCTTGCGGCGGTGGTTTATCTGGCGGTAAATGTCCCGTTGATGCGCGCCATGGCTTCGCCATTGACGTGGCCGATGGCCCAAGCCGCCGGCGGGGCGCTGGCCGATTCCATTCAACACTATCTAACTTGGGCGAACGTCGGGCTTATGATCATCATTCTGGGGGCAGGCCTCGTTCTGCCCGCGCTGATGCGGCGTCTGCCCGGCAAAACACAGGCGGTTGCTTGGGTTAGCGGAGTTGCCCTGGTCGCAGCGGGCCCGGTTGCGTCCGCGCGCGTGGATTGTTCAGGACGTGACCGGAATGTGTTTGTTGCCTTGGTGACTTCGGCGTTGCCCCACGTTCGCTCCAGTCACGAGGAGAGGAACTGGCGAGCCAGCCCGCTGGAGCGCGCTTCTGCAAGCAGCAGCAGCCCCGGCAGCCCAGACCAGGTGGCGCAACTCCGCGGGGCGGGCGCCGGGCGCAACATCGTCATGATGGTGCTCGAATCAACCGGAGCCAACTCGTTGCAGCCTTACGGCGCCACGGCCGATCCGATGCCTCATCTCACGGAGCTGGCCGCTGGCGCACTCGTCTTCGAAAATGTTTATGCCGTTTCGCCGGAGAGCATCAAAGGACTTTTCTCGGTGCTTTGCTCGACCTACCCGGCATTTGACACCAGCCCGGCCCTGTGGGAGCGCGTCGCCACGCCTTCTCTGGCCCAGAGGCTAAGCGAAGCGGGTTATCGCACGGCCTTGTTCCATTCAGGACGTTTCATGTATCTGGGCATGGAATCGGTCGTTCGACACCGCGGCTTCCAGGTTCTGGAGGATGCCGGCGCCATTGGCGGGAATGTTCAGTCCAGCTTCGGCGTGGATGAACCGGCGACGGTGAAACGGGCGTTGGCCTGGATCGATTCGCTGTCGCCGGGGCAACGGTTCTTTCTCATGTACCTTCCGATCGCCGGGCATCATCCTTACGCCACGCCGGAGCCCGGACCATTTGCCGACAACCCTGAGGCTTCCCAGTATCGCAATGCGCTCCATTACGCCGACGACGCCCTGGGCGAATTATGGCGGGGATTAAGAGAACGCGATCTGACTCGACAGACCCTTTTCATCGTCTTTGGCGATCACGGTGAGGCGTTCGGTGAACATGACGGCAACTTCGGGCATACCCAGTTTCTCTACGAGGAAAACGTGCGCGTGCCCTGGCTCATCGTTGCCCCCGAGTTGTGGCAAAAAAGCGTGCGGGTCTCGCAGGTGGCCAGTTTGATCGATCTGGCGCCGACGATCCTGGATCTGTTGGGATTGCCGATCCCGGGGGATTATCAAGGCGTCTCCCGACTGGATGCAGGAGAGCGGATGGCCTTGTTCTATACGGACTATTCGTTGCCGCTGGTGGGCTTGCGGGATGGATGCTGGAAATTCACGCACGAACTCGGGTCACGGCGTTCCCAGCTCTTCAACCTGCGCGAGGATCCAGGCGAACGTCTGAACCTGGCCCAAATCCATCCGGAACGCGCGGGCGCCTACCGCGATCGGCTGCAACACTGGAGCCAGGCGCAGAAGGGACGTCTGCGATCGTTCCCCTAGAACTCCGCGTTGCCAGGAGTCCGGGCGAAGGGGATGACGTCGCGGATATTGGCCACGCCGGTCAGGAACATGATCAACCGTTCGAAACCCAGGCCGAAGCCGGCATGGGGCACCGTCCCGTATTTGCGCAGATCGATGTACCACCAATAATCCTCCGGCCGCAGCCGATGGAACTTCATGTTCTCGAGCAATTGATCGAGGCGCTCCTCACGTTGAGCTCCGCCGATCACTTCGCCAATCCCCGGCACCAAGACGTCCATGGCCGTGACCGTGCGGCCATCATCGTTCACACGCATATAAAACGGTTTGATCTCGCGCGGATAATTGAAGACCGTGGTCGGCGACTTGAAATGTTCCTCGGTCAGGAAACGTTCGTGTTCTGATTGGAGGTTTTGGCCGTAGGCGACAGGGAACTCGAATTGTTTGCCGCAACTTTTCAGGATTTGGATCGCCTCGGTGTACGGGACGCGCGTGAAGGGTCGTTCGACTACAAACCGCAACCGATCCTGCAGGCCTTTGTCGACGAATTTGGAAAAAAACGCCAGATCTTCCGCGCAATGTTCCAGCGCATAACGGGCCATGGCCTTGATAAACTCCTCCCCGAGGTCCATGTCGCCCGCCAGATCGCAAAAGGCCATCTCCGGTTCGATCATCCAAAACTCGGCCGCGTGCCGCGCCGTATTCGAATTCTCGGCCCGGAAGGTCGGCCCAAACGTGTAAACATTCGACAAACCGCACGCGAACGTTTCCGCCTCCAGTTGCCCACTGACGGTCAGAAACGTCGGCTTGCCAAAAAAGTCCGCCTCCGTTTTCTCCTCCGGTTTATTCTTAAGGGTGGTGACGCGGAACATTTCGCCGGCGCCTTCGCAATCGCTGGCGGTGATGATGGGGGTATGGATATAGATGAAGTCCCGCTGCTGAAAGAACTGATGCACGGCATAGGCCAGGGCATTGCGGGTGCGGAAAACGGCGCCAAACAGGTTCGAGCGTGGACGCAGATGCGCGATCGTCCGGAGGAATTCGAGGGTATGCCCTTTCTTCTGGAGCGGGTAGGAGGCGTCAGCGGTTCCGATCAATTCGAGGCGTGTCGCCCGTAGTTCCCATTTCTGGCCTTGGGCAGGCGAAGGCACCAGCTTGCCGTCGATCGCCGCCGCCGCGCCGGTCGTGAAGTGGACCAACTGATCGAACCCCGGCGTGCCGGCATCCACCACGCACTGGAGACTGCCGAAGCACGAACCGTCATTGAGCTCGAGAAAAGAAAAGCCTTTGGCATCACGCCGGGTCCGGACCCATCCCTTGACCGTGATGTTGTCGTAAGGCTCCGTGGCGCCGAGAATATGTTTGATCAGCATGCGCATGAGCGACGAATCAAGCCGATGTTGGCGAATCGCCAAGTTTCTGTGCAAGGGGGAAGTTCGGGGAAAAGCGGAAAGCGGAAAGCGGAAAAGCGGTTCGGGTTCACGGTTCGGGGTTCAGGGTTCACGGTTCGGGTTCACGGTTCGGCCGTATTCGACATTTGGCGTTCGACATTCGACATTCCTCCTGCACGGCAGG
>DATLUX010000225.1:0-2444 GCA_035577805.1 Verrucomicrobiia bacterium | reverse complement strand
TGGCCTGGTACGCTCATCAATGGCCCGGGTGGTTTCAGCAAGTCTCGTGCGTGGTCATGTTCGCCGTCGAATTGGTCGGGCCATTCTTCATCTGGCTGCCGCGCCGGCCCCGGCGGCTCGCCTTCTGGTCCTTTGTTGTGCTCCAATTGCTCATCCTCATCACGGGCAATTACACCTTCTTTAACTACCTCACGCTGCTGCTCTGTCTCACGCTGCTCGACGATGCGGCGTGCGTCAGGTTCTTTCCGCAATTTATGCAACGCCACCTTCGCGAAGCGCTGGCGCGGGCGCGAAGCGAGCCGCGGCGGGCCTGGCTGTTCGCCCGCCGCCTGGCCGTCGGAATGGCCGCCCCGATCATCCTGCTGCTGACCACCGCTGAGATGCTCGCGCGATTCGGCGCCGCCATCTCCTGGCCGGCTCCGGTGGTCCAACTCTACCGCTGGGCCGCGCCGCTCCGCAGCCTCAACACTTACGGGCTGTTCGCGGTGATGACCACCTCGCGTCCGGAAATTGTGCTGGAAGGAAGCTCCGACGGCCGGACCTGGCGCGCCTACGAGTTCATGGACAAGCCGGGCGACCTGAAGCGGCGTCCGCGCTTTGTGGCGCCGCATCAGCCGCGGCTGGATTGGCAGATGTGGTTTGCGGCGCTGGGCGACATTCGCCACAATCCGTGGCTGGTGAACTGCGCGGTGCGATTGTTGCAGGGCTCGCCGGAAGTGCGCGCGTTGCTCCGGGAGGATCCCTTCCCCGACCGGCCGCCGCGCTACGTCCGGGCCCTCGTGTATGACTACCACTTCACGACTCCGGCCGAGCGCCGGCAGGATGGTGCCTGGTGGCGCCGCGAATTGAAGGGCTCCTACTTCCCGCCGATCTCCCTCAGCCCCGAAGGCCGGCCAAGCGCCAGAATGCCTGAATAGCCGGCGGGCGTGGACGGCCCATTGCTCATTGCTCATTGCTCATTGCTCATTGCTCACAGTCATCCCATGGCGAGACGAAAAAGGAACTGAGCTCGTAATTTCCTAAGGAAATCGAACTGTTTTCGGCGGGAACGGAAAAGTGACGTTAAGGATTTTTGGCCCGTTTTCTTTGGTCTAGGAAATTTTCCACTTCGCTTGGGCGGATGCTATCCCACAGGAGCCGGTTGGAAACCCGGTAAATAGGCCTGTTGCGGCTGGGCCAGCATTCTCCAGTGCTGACCTGCTATCCCATAGCTTTTGAGCAAGGAAATCACGTCCAGCTTCAACCACAAGGCCGCACGCAGGCAGGCCCACAGGCGCAGGAAACTGCCCGACCACTGGCTGGTCCAAGCCTGGTAGCGCAACAGCACGTAAACCAATAGGGCCGTCCACACCTGCCAGCGCACGGCGTTGTCGGAGTTGCCCAGAAAATCCGTCAGCTGGAGGGTTTGCTTGATCTGTTTGAAGAACACTTCGATCTGCCATCGAGCCCGGTAGAGTTCGGCCACGGTGCTGGCTGCCCAACTAAAGTTGTTCGTCAGGAAGGTCATTTCCCGTTCCACTCCCTCGACCTCGACCAGCGCCACCACCCGCCGAAACCGTTTGGGATACTTGCGACGGGTGCGAAAGCCCTTGAGCACGACTTCTTCATCCCGCAAGATTTTGCCGTTGGGTTTGCGCAGGCGCGTTTTGACGACTCTGCAACTGAGGTTGGTGCGCTGACGAGTGACCCAATAAACCCCTCGTTGGTCCAGCAGGTGGAGGTGGCAAAAGTCTGCGTAAGCCTTGTCAAATAGGCTGATTTCACCGGCCTGCAGCCCGGCACACAGTTCTATGGCCCGATGCGCGTCATGGTCATAGCTGGAGCCGATGATCACGAAATTGGGGAGGAAGTCTTGGAAGTTGAGCCGCACATGACATTTGGCCGCGGCCTTGCGGCAACGGTGCCGCTTCCAATCGACGGCCGAGGCCACGATGCGCAGGATCGTGCTGTCCACAATATGGATGGGCACCTTGAAGCGGCGGAGCCGCCGTTGGCCTGGGCTGGCCATGAAAGTTCGGCACTGGCCTCGCAGATGTTCTAACGTGCGCCAAAACAGTTTCTCGGCCATCTGCGCCGGGCGGGTCTTGTTGGCATGGGCCAGGGTATTGCGTTTCGGGGCGGTCGCTCCACGAATGGCCGACAGCGGTCCGGACAGCAGATCCAATCCATCGCAGACGTCATTGAGACCGATCGCATGGCTGAATTGCGCATAGAGCATCGCCACCACATGACTCCACGGCGTGTAGGTTCGGGCTTTGAGCGCGGCACCCGTCTGCCGCGCCAACTCGCTGACCAAGTGAGTCGGAATGAGATTGCAGAGCTGACGAAAGACGGTGAGTTTTGAGCGGGTTGGTTTGTGTGGTTTATTTTTCACACCTGCCCTGTGGCAGGAAAACTCGCGCAAACCAACCTTCTTTTTTCAGCTCCCTATGGGATAACTGTGA
>DATLUX010000224.1:0-17864 GCA_035577805.1 Verrucomicrobiia bacterium | reverse complement strand
CTTTATTTTGTCCGAACAACTCGCTGCCAGTGGCTTTGCCGAGACGGTCGCGGCGCTGCGCAATCAAGGCGTCGCCGTTTTCACTTACCCCTTGGCGATTCAGCTCTTGCAGCCCCGACCGCTCCCGGCAGCATTTCAGTTGCTGGCGCTGCGGTTGGAGTGATTTTCGATTTTCGATTTTCGATTGGATTCGACCAGTAATCGGAATCGCCTATCGGCACACTTTGCAAAGTGCGCCGAATCGACCAAGAGGAGCATCCCGAACTCAGAAAACCTGGTCACCCGTGCTGGTCGACAATCCTTGTCGATGCTGGCGCTGCGGCTGGAGTGATTTTCGATTTTCGATTTTCGATTGGATTCGACCGGTAATCGGAATCGCATATCGGCACACTTTGCAAAGTGCGCCGAATCGACCAAGAGGAGCCGGACAAATTTTTTTCGTGTCTCAGGATCGGAACCGGATCGTTACAGCGGTCACCTTGACACCGCGAGGTGCTGTTATTGAAATGAAAGCACGTTGAAAGTGATGGACCACCTAGTGATGTGTCCCCTAAATAGCTACTTAGGGGACACATCACTAGGCGACAGCGGCAAAGGGCAAGGGAAGTGCACCCACAGTAGTCAGGTCCCAATGGGTTCTTGCGGGCATTCCAAGGGGGCACCGACGGCGCCTCCACGAACTTGATGGTTCGGGCGGACGCCGATGGGAAGAGCGGCCAAATTGAGTTGGAAATCGAAAACCAGACACCGAGGAGGGTGGTCGTTCGCGTCCAGGACGCTTACACGGGTGAGCACCGCCGGCTGGCTCTCAAGAGCGGGCAGTCGCTCGACTTGAAGTGGAGTGCGGCGGCAGTTCAAGGCTGGTACGACTTGGTCATCACCGTCGAAGGCGATTCCTCGTTCAAGTACCAGCTCGCGGGCCACTTTGAAACCGGGCATGACAGTATCAGTGACCCCGCCATGGGCGGCCTGAGCATCGAGAACTGAGCAACGACAGCCGTCAGTTGTTCTCACCCGTATTTGGGTTCAACCGCGTCGATGGGACTTAAGTCCCACAGACATTCTTTCGCCAGGAGGGAACCAATACCACAACCAACTCTCCGTTAATCCGTAACAGCGAAGAGAATCACAATTTTTCTCCACCATGAATGGCATCGACGCCAGCGGGCCTGGACGGGATGAAAGTCCCGGTGCCGGGTCGTCTCTCCTCAGTGACAATTCCTGCATGTTTCAGCTCCTGTTCGAGCAAAGTGCGGATGCGATCTGGCTGCTCGATCCGCAGACGGGGCTGTTGGTGGATGGCAACGCGGCGGCGGTCGAACTGATGGGCGCGGGCACCAGGGAAAACCTTTTGGCGGCGCGACCGGAGGATCTGTTAGCGCACGTTCAACCCGACGGCACGAGGGGCGGTGGAAAGATCGCGCAGGTTATAGCCTTGGTAGAAGAGCGCGGCCGGCAACGGTTCGAAGGGCTGGCCCGGCGCTTCGATGGCCGCGAAGTTTCGCTGGAAGTGTTGTGGATGCCGATCCGCGCCGGTGGACGCGGCCTGCAGGTGGTGGTTTTGCGCGATATTACTGAACGCAAGAAAGGCGAGCGCGAGCTGCTGGAATTGAACCAGGCGCTGAAACGCCGGGTCGCGGAACGAACCGCGGCCCTGGCCACCACCGAGCAGGCGCTGCGGGAGTCGGAGGAAAAGTTCCGCGCGCTCTTCGAAGGCTCCAGCCAGGGAGTCGTCCTTCACGACGAGAACCAGATTCTTGAGGCGAATCCGGCGGCGGTGCGGATTCTGGGCTGTCAAAGTCAGCGGGAGCTCCTGGGGAAACATCCGAATGAGACTACTCCTCCTTTCCAGCCGAATGGCGAAAGCTCCGCGGTGCTGGCAGGTAAGTATATTGAAGAATGCATGGCCAACGGCAGCGCGCGTTTCGAACGGATAAGTTGCACTCCGCAAGGGGTCCCGGTGCCGCTGGAGGTGGCGTTGACCCGCATTCAATGGAGCGGGCGCCAGATCATACAGGCGTTCATCACCGATATCACCGAACGCACGCGCGCCCAGACCGCGCTGGCCGAGAGCGAAGCGCGTTTCAGCGCCGCCTTCCAGGCCAGCCCGGTTTTCATCAGCGTGATGCGGATGAGTGACGAAAAATATGTCCTGGTCAACGACGCCCTCGTGGGCTGGCTGGGACGTCCGCGCGAGGAAGTGCTGGGCCGAACGTCCGCGCAGTTGGCGATGTGGGACAGCCTGGCCGAGCGTGATCTGATCTGGCAGGAGTTGCGCACGCTCGGTTCCATCCGTCAGCGAGAGTGTCGCTGGCTCAATCGCCGCGGCGAGTTGTTCACGGTCCTGCTCTCAGCCGAAAGGATTACGGTTGATAACCAGCCGCACGTGCTCTCATTGGTGCAGGACATTTCTCAACGTAAAAACGCGGAATTGGAAATGCTCAGGGCTTTGGCTCGCGAAAAAGAGCTCAGCCAGCTCAAGGGCAATTTCGTTTCCATGGTGTCGCACGAGTTCCGCACGCCCCTTGGCATCATTCAGTCTTCGGCAGAGCTGCTCCGGGATTTTTACCAGAAGATGCAGCCCGGCGAACGCGAAGAGCAATTGGTCTCGATCGCTCGCAATACCGGCCGGATGGCCGGCATGATGGAGGAAATCCTTATCCTGAGCCGGCTGGACGCCGGCAAACTCCAGGTTCAACCGGTGGCTCTGGACTTGAACGCGTTTTGCCGCCGCGTGGTGGATGAGGTCCTCTCAGCCACCAATCGCCGATGTCGCATTGACATGTCTTTGCACTCGGTGCTGCCGGAAGCAGAAGCGGACGAACGATTGCTCGGGTACATTTTTACCAATCTCCTGAGCAACGCCGTGAAATACTCGGATCGCGGAACGACGGTGCATTTCGTGATTGTGCGGGATGGGTCTGATGCGGTCTGGACCATTCGGGACCAGGGGATTGGCATTTCGGAGGAAGACCAGCAACATTTGTTCAAGGCCTTTCACCGCGGTAGCAATGTGGGAACGCGGCCCGGCACCGGACTCGGCTTGCTCCTGGTCAAACGGTGTGCCGAACTGCACGGGGGGAGATTGCTCTTGAACAGCAAGATCGGCGAAGGCACGACCGTGACGGTCAGACTGCCCGTTTTTGGAATGAACCAGGAAAAGTGAAACGTCGGCGAGATCAACGGCGTGGTCACGAACCTAATCTCCGGCAATTACCATTTGCCCGTGACGTTGGCCGGGATTCACGTGGATTGCCCGGTGAGCACTGGATCAGGGCTGGCGCGGCGTGACGGCGCGGTAAAAGCGGTTGGAAGTCCAGCCGGGATCGGAGATGGCCTCGACCCGATTGTTCGGACGGGCCAGCAAATCAGCCAGCTTCGTCCACGGGCCCACGTTGGGCAGCATGTCTGTGGACTGGACGGTGTAGGTACGATTCGACACAGCTGCGAACTGGATGGTGGCTAGGCCCGGCGCGGCGGTCAGATCGATGCGCAGATAGCTGTTCGGGTCACCGGGATCGGTTCCGGCCAGGTATTCGGCCAGGTTACTCATCCCGTCGCCATCGGCGTCGCCGGCGGGATCCAAGCCGGTGGCGCTACCGCCGTAGGCCAGTTCGTAGCTGTCGGGCATGCCATCGCCGTCGGTGTCGGCCACGGTAGTGATGGTGAAAGCAGTGTTGGCGCCGGGCAAAACCTGGGCGGCGTTAGTGACGACCAGGCGCCAGGAGACAGCGGCGACATTGGTGTGTGCCGTAAAGTTGAAGTAGTTGGTGCGCGAGTCCGAGACGAAAGAGAAGATGAACGCAGATGAGAGGTTGCTGCGCCATTGGTAGCCAAACGGCGGCGGGTTGCCCAGGACGGCCACGCTAGCCCCAACACGGCCGCCGGCTGGGACAATCTGCGAAATGGGCGCCTGCACGATCATCGGCGTGAGCAGAACAGTCAGCCGCGCGGGCGTGCTGGAGGCGGGGCCGATGTCATCGCGGACGACGACGTCGTAGGTGCCGTCATCGGCGAGCTGCACGTTGGTGATGGTGAGGCTCGTATTGGTGGCACGGGGAATGGGAGTGCCGTTCCAGCGCCATTGGTAGTGGAGCGCGCCTGTGCCGGCCGCGAGAGCCGTGAAGGCCGCGTTCTGGTTGGTCGTGTTGCCGTAATCGGCGAAATTAGTGGAACCGCGCAATGTGATCGGCTGCGGCTGGAGGATGAAGTGAGCGTGCGCGGTGACAGTAAGCGTAGCGTTGGAGCTCGTCGTGCTGCCGGCGGAGCCAAAGACCAACACGCGGTAGACGCCGGCCTGGCTGAGCTGGGCGTTGGGAATGGTGAGGGCGGAGCTGTTCGCGCCCGTGATGCTGTGGCCGTTGAACTGCCACTGATATTCGAAGGGCGGCGTGCCCGTTACGCTGACTCCGAACATGGCCGTATTGCCCTGAGGCACCTCGGTGCTAGCAGGCTGCTGCGTGATCACCGGCGCGCCGCCGGGAGTAAGATCCACGCCTCGGCTCGGGATAGCGCCGGCCCAATTCACCGGGTCGTTGCCGTAGGCCGAGGCGTTGATGCGCTGCAACGACGCGCCCGCGCCGTCGGCCGCCGCGGGCCACGGTGGCCGGTCGTTGTAGCGCACCGCGTCCAGTGTCACCCAGGCGAAATCATTCGGTCCGAAGTAGTCCAGGCGCTGGAGTTCCAACAGTTCCCCACTGTTTTGCAAGGTACCGCTGTAGGGGCCGAAGATAGGGATGGCGGCCGGCACGCTGTATTTCGCGCGGAAGTCGGCGGGCGGTGTCTCGACGATGAGCGCCAGCCCGCCGGCGGGTAGGACCACGTTGGTGGGGAAGGTGAAATCAATTCCATTCAAGCGCCACGTGTTGGAGGGGCGTATCGAGTCGTAAAGCGGCACGGGATGGCCCGTCCGGTTCTTGATTTCCAAGAAAGCGTCGCTACCAGGAGGCGGGTGGTAATGGATTTCGTTGATGACGACGTCGGCGATGAGCGGGCCGGCGTTGGCACCGCCCAGAGTCGAGGCCAGTTGGGCGGGAAACTGTTCCTCGCCGGTGCTAGTGATGTAACGGCCGAAAGTCACACCCTCCGCCGCCGCACCGAAGTCGAAACCGTGGCTGTAGCCGGTGAGGCGGCCGGCCTCGTCTGCGGCGTAGAGGTAAACCGAATCGCCGCTGGAGTTCAGGCTGAAAGGTGTGTAGCTCTCGGTCGGCGAATTGAATTCCGCTTCGGTAAACACGACGAAGCCATTGGCCGCGAGCACGGTGTTGGTCGGCACGCGGAACTTCTTTGGCGTTCCCGGACTGTCGGTCAGAAACCAGCTGCCGATGTTCACGTTGGTCGATTCGAGATTGTGCAGCTCGATCTGATCTACGGCGGGCAGCAAGCTGTGCGTGAGCACCTCGTTCACCACGACGCGCGGGTAGCTGGGCGGGGGCTCATCTGTCCCGGGCGAGAGCCCTGGCCGCCAGCTCTCGCGTTCGTCCCAGCGATCCACGGGGAGGCTAACGTCTACGATCACGAGCGCGAAGCCGAGGCCGTCGCTGAGTGCATACCAGTCGCTGTAGCTGAAGTCCTGAATTTCCTCGCCGAAGGCGCCTTCCAGCCGGAGCCGCTCGCCGTCGTCGCTCAAGGCGCCGAGGAATTCCCCGGCGATGATTTTGCCCGCGCCGTAGCGTGCCTCGAAGAGGGCGCGGTTTTTCACCACGAGGGCATGCCCGCCAGGTGCCAGCACCAGGCTGGGGAAGGTAAACGTTACCCCCGCCGTGAAATGGAACCCGCCCAGGTTGAGCGGCGCGGCGCCGATGTTTTTCACCTCGATGTATTCGTAGTTCTCAACGTCGTTAGTGTCGCCGGGCCGCGTGTCGGGATTGAACATGAGCTCGGTGACACGCAGTGGAATGGGCGTCTGTTCGATGAAGTTCGCCTCCGTCAGCGCGCTCCAAGTATTGGTGTAAAAGGCGCGGGTGCGCACGTTGCAACTGGCGGTGAGAAGGAACGGACCGCTAAAGATCATCGCGCCGGGCGCCACGGCTCCGCCCACGAGACGGGGGTCCGTACCGTTGGTGGTGAAGTAGATCGTGCCGAGCGGCGCGGCGATGCTGAGGTTGAACTGGCCGGAGAAATGAGCGCCGTGCAGGTTGAAGTCTGGCGCGGGGACGCTCGGATACAAGCCGGCGTTGCGGAAGTGCTGGATGACGTTGGTAGTGCGTTGCGGGAAAAACTGCGCGAGCAGTCGGTTCTTCTCGGTGAGCCACTCGGCGTTGCGCGTGTAGGGATTGGCGGTGCGCACCACGTCGCCCCAGCGCGCTGATTCGCAGACAATGGCACGGTCGATCTCGTCACACGCGGCCAGGAAACGTGGGATGGTCTGGTTGGTCGTGAGCGCGCCGTTGTTGAAGAAATGCTTGCGCGCGCGGTCGGCGAAGAGCAGCCGCCACTCGGCGTTTTGTTTGCAGCGGAAGTAGAAGCGCGCCGGGGAATCGAGGTCGTTGCCGTTGACGCCGCCGCTGCCGGCGCCGACGTTGGGCGTGCGGTCGTCGGGCATCCACGGCGGGGTGTCGAGCGTGTATTCCGCGTCCCAGACCATGATCTTGAACGTGTGGTTGGTGCCACGCTCGCGCAGCGCGTTCCAGTTTTGCCAAGGCCAATCCACCGTCGCGCAGTAGAAGTTCAGCATCATGTAGTCGGCCAGATTGGTGACATCGACGTAGTTGCGTGCGAACTCAGCGTAGCGCGCGTTGTCGGCCAGCCCGGCGTTGGCGTAGGCCAGCGCGGCGTTCCAGGCATTCTTGTCACCGTCCACCGGGCGCGCCGTCGAACTGAGATCGCTGAAGATCGCGTCGTAGTTGGCCTTGTCGCCTCCCCAGTAAGCCTGGGCGAAGGAAGCGTCGGTGCGCTCGCACGGATTATAGAGACCCCAATACACGCCATCGATGTAGAGATGCACGAAACGCTCGTGCGCGCCGATGGAGCCTTGCGCCAAGTGGCTGTGCTTGGTCCACTGGTCCCGCACGTAGAGCGCGTGCGTGCGCTCGGCGCCGTCGGCGTTGCCATTGAGCAAGGGACCGGAGTTGTCCGTGCGCACCCAGCTCATGTTGAAGTTCGGGCGGAAAGCGATGGAATCGAAGCGCTCCAACTCGGTGTTGTCGAAGAACCGGTAGCGCAACTTCGAGGCGCCGTAGATGGACTTGAACAGGAGACGCAGACCGTGCTTGGGCGTCAGCCCGCTGCGCGACGCGCCGCCGGCGATGCGCAGCCCGCACTCGATCTGAAAGCCTTGGCGGGAGCCGTCTGGGAAAAACATTTCGGCTGAACACGCGCGCTCGTAGGGGAGGCCCTGGGAGGTGGCGAGCGTATAAATGCCCGACGGCCCCCAGAACTGCTGCGGATCAAGGGCGAGGCTCACCACCGGCAGTGACTTCATGTCGTTGGTGATGTCGGCGCGGTAGGCCGCATTAGTAACGACGCGCGGGTCCATCTGCCAGTCGTTGCCCCAGTTGTTGGGCAGGCCGACGCCGTTTTGGGCAAAGATGTCGCGCAGGAAGAGATAGCTCTGCGCGTCGAGGTCGGAAGGCTGGTAACCGGCCTTGAACGCGCCGGCCCGCAGCACCGTCGTGCGCGAGATTGGGATCGGCGCAACATAGACGAGCCCGTTGGTTGCGCTGGGCGCCGTGCCGTTGGTGGTGTAGCGGATCGTCGCCCCGGGCGTGACGCAGGTGATCGTCACCGCGAAATTCGTGTCGTAGAAACCGCGGTCCTGACTGAACTTCGTGTCGGCCACGAAGCCGAGGAAACCAAGATCGTTCGCCGTCCCCGGAGTGGGCGTGCCGAAGTAACGCCCGCCAACGCCGGTAAGGGTCGTGGCCTCCAGCTCCGGCAGGAGCAGGAAATCGCCGTCGGCAGCAGTGAGGTTGAGGCCATGGACCGCCAGAACGTTTGCGCCCGGTTCCAGCGCATCGAGGAAACCCGTGATGTCGATGTCCTCGAACATCACCGCCCCCGCATCGGCATGGGCCGCGGTGGCGGCTGAAGTCCAGTCGGCGTTGGCGGGGGCTTGGCGGCGAGCGACTTCGACGCCGTTCAAGTAAGCGATGAAGCCGTCGTCGTAATTCATCCGCAACTTCAGTCCGCTGATCGTCGAAGCGTCGCCCACAGTAAAGTTCACCCGGGCGTAGATCGTTCCGGACACGTTTTGCATCTGGCCCTTCACGTCTGTGCCGGTCAGCCCGCCGAAACCGGACAGGGCGAGGGGTGACGCGCCCGCGCTGAGCTGCTGGATTTGCGCCGTGGTGAGCGCGGAGCTCCACAGGGCCACGTCGTCAATGAGCCCGTTGGCGTTTTCGCCCGGCGCGCCTGGGTCACCGCCGAAATAGAACGGGTTGGCCTCGATGTCGCCCCCGGCGGTGGAAGAGCCGACCTGGGCGCCGTTGCTGAAGTAACGCAGCGTCGCGTTGCTCTTCACCACCGCGAGATGGAGCCATTGCCCGTTAGGAATGGCGTAGGGGATAAACCCGATGTTGGCGCCGCGGTAATACTCGAAATTCGACGGCGTGAACTTGATGAACTGGAGCGGCGAGGGCACGCCGCCGGCGCGGTTGCCCAGCACGACGGCGTTGACGTTGTTGACCGCGGCTTGCTTGAACCAGAACGACCAGGTGAAATTGCTGGCCGCCTGGGCCAGGCGCGGGATGGAGCCGGCGGAGACGTAACTACTGGTGCCGTTGAAGCTGAGCACTGTGCCACGCTGCGGATCGTTGTTCACCCACGTCGCGCCGCTGCTGGTGCCCTGCGCGCCGCCGGCCACCAGGTTCGAGATCACGTTGCCGCTGCCCTCGCGAATCGGCCAGTAGGAGTAGAGCCCGAGGCTCGACGTGCTCGAGCTGGAAAAGCCCAGCCCGCTCGTGCCGTTGCTCCACGCGGCGTCGTTGAAGGCGAGGTAGGCCCAGTTCGTGCCCAGTGAACCGTCCGGCGGCACCAGATATTTCACCGCGGCCCCTGAGTTGATCAGCTTCGTTACCGTAACGCTCGTGCCGTCGCCATAGGAAATGTCGTCGAATTGTTCGGGGAACATCGGCGCGAACTCAGTGGCAATGCTGAGATCCGGCCGCACCAGGGCGAGGTATTCGCCGTTGCCGTTCAACTGGAAGTTGGCGTGCAGCGGCGCGCCGGCGTTCGTGCGGTTCTTGCCCGAGGCGAAGACGACGAGGTAGGCGTTGGCCGCGAGGTTCGTGGCCGGCAGGCGCCACTTCGTGATCAAATTCGTCTCGTCCGTGAGAAACCAGCCGTCGAGATTGACCATCGCGACGCCGGCGTTGCGTAGTTCGATCCAGTCCGGGAACGCACCGTCCTCATCCATCAGCGTGCCGGCATTGCGCGCCATGAACTCGCTGATAACGACGTTGTCCGCCGCGTGCACCGCCACTTGAAAAAACAGGCACGCGGCGAGCAAAAGCCGCCGTCGCCAGCGTTGGGTCATCATACAAAATGCGGGTGAGTACGATGCATATTAAGAGTATCGAGCCTCGAAAGGCAACGCCTGAACGGCATGGCATGGGGCAAATCGATCCAGGGAAGCACCGGCGGAGGGAGATTGGATGCCTACTCGGGGGCCAGCAATTGGGAGGATCTTGCCACAGGAATCAAGAGAGCGCTTTCAAGCTCGGCAGAAACACCATGTGAGGTCAGGCGTAGGGATCGTCGGCGCTGGAGGCACACCGATTACTGGTCCTGTGCTGCGGGCCGAACGCCGGATCGGTTTATCCTTCTGTTCGCGGGCACACCGATGTTTTTTGGAATCGCCTATGCCGTCAGCCACTGAACCCGTCGCTTTCATCGTTTCAAGCAACCCGTCGTGCTTGGCTACATTCTGGCCGGCTTCATCATTGGCCCGCACACGCCACCGTTTTCTCTGATTACGAGCGAAGAGAGCATCAACACACTGTCCGAAATCGGCGTTATCCTGCTCATGTTTTCGCTCGGGCTGGAGTTCAGCCTGCGAAAACTGAAGAAGGTTGGCGGAACCGCGGTGATCGCGGCGGTCCTGGAAATCCTGGTGATGGGCTGGGTCGGTTACGAACTCGGCCGAGCCTTCCGCTGGAACAACACGGACAGCCTCTTCCTCGGCGCGATGCTCGCGATGTCGTCGACGACGGTAATCATCAAGGTCCTGAACGAGATGGGCCGGACGAAGGAAACGTTCGCGCAACTGATTTTCGGCATCCTGATCATTGAGGACATCCTTGGCATCGCGATGATTGCGCTGCTGTCGGGCATTGCAGACCGTCCAACTCGCTGCTGCATCACCTGCGGCGGGCAGACTGATTGGCGAACTGCAACTGCGCACGCAAACTGGCGCGAGCATTGTCGCCATCGAAAGAAGCGGACAAAACATTCTCAATCCTGGCCCAGACGAAGAACTTCAGGCCGGCGACCAGATCGTTTTGTTTGGAAGTCGATCTCATCTTGACGCGGCAATCCGCGCTCTGAAAGGAAAGGAACCGATTGGATAAAACGAGCCAGGGCGCCTTCCAGCGTCTCATCCGCGCGCGCACCATTGACAAAATCGGCTAGCGAACAACGAACCTGGCTAAGGCAGTTTCCGCATCCGGTAGAATCTCTTCTCGCCAGACGCAGGCAGCAACAAACGTGGATTGTTCGTATCAATAGAATACGAGATGTTACTTATTACAGTGTATGGCCTCGACAAGTCGTCCGTGACCTCCAGGACATATCCTGAAACAGAGACCGGTGCCAACAAATGGAATGCCTCCTGAGCGATTGCTCCTTCCAACGCGGGGGTTGGAGAATTAGTCGTGAGGAGGAGGCTGTAACCCCGACCGCCGGAAATGGCAGTCACATTCGTCAGCCCTTCTGGAAGTTGAGCGCCGTTCCAGCCCGTCACCGTGCCATCGTTCTTGAGCAGCAGACTGTGTGAGTCGCCTGCTGCTATTGCCACCACGTTTGAAATCCCGCCCAGGGCGCTATTAGGCGGATCGCTTCCGCCAAAGTAATCGACCATCGCTCCGTCATTTCGAAGCGCCATGATGTGATCGCGGCCGACGGCGACAGCGGAGACGTCAGTCAGGGAATTGAACAGAGCTGGCGCGCCGAGATCGCCCCATGCTGCGACAGAACCATCATTTCGAAGCGCAAGACTTCGGCGTCCGCCGGCGGAAATGGCGATGACATTTCTTAATCCAATGGGAACGCGAGCGATGGAGTCACCCCAAGAGACCACTGTGCCATTGGCCTTGAGAGCCAATCCGTGACGGTCCCCAGCCGCAATTGCTATGACGCCGAAGAGATCAGTAGGCACAGTGGGCGCACTGGGCAGACCGACGCCACTCCAACCGAAGACCGTGCCATCATCTCTTAATGCCAGGCTGTGTCCAAAGAAGCCCAGACTTGTACCAGCAGCAATGCCAACAATGTTGGATAGACCGGGTGGAGGACTGTAGGTGTTTTGGCCATAAAGTGGAACGATATAACTATCGCCCCACGCGACCACCGTTCCGTTACTCTTGAGGGCCAAGGAATGTCGTGCTGCCGCAGCGATGGCTACAATATCCGTCAATCCTGCTGGAGGGATAGGGCCCTGAAGGCTGACCACCGTCGAGGGTGGTGCGAGATTCAAAATTCGGGAAGTGATGGTCAATAAAGCCGGTGGACTCGTATTGGTGCCGGCGTCATTGCTGACGACCACTCGGTAACTGCCCGCGTCAACCGACTGCACGCTATCGAACGGCAAAGTGGCGTTCGTTTGCCCAACCATATCGCTTCCATCCTTTTGCCACCGATATCGCAAAGGGCCAGCACCTGTTGCCACCACTTTGAAAACCATCTTTGCGCCGATGAAAAGTGTTTCGGAGCGCGGAGGAGTGACAATGGCGGGCAGGATGTTTCCATTTACGGTCAAGGTGGCAGGTTCGCTTTCCACCGTCAGTCCGTGACTGCTTACCAGCACTGAGTAAGTTCCTGCGTCTGTTTGAACATGGGTCAAGTTCAGGGAATCGCTGTTCTGGCCTACGATGTCGAAATCGTTTCTGCGCCACTGGTAAGTCAGAGGCGAAGAACCCACCGCAACGACAAGAAGGGTCACATCACTGCTGGCATTGACCGTAGTGTCTTGAGGCTGCGAGAGAATTTCGATCCAGGGAACAATCGTCAAAGTACACACTTGGCTCGTCACTGACCCGCTGTCGTTTCTGACGATGACTCGATAATCGCCCGCAGCGGCGAATTCGGGGCTGTAACTGAAGATTGTGTTGGTGGCGCCGGGCATATCAGTTTCACCCTTCTGCCACTGGAACGTCAGCGGAGGCGTGCCGCCAGCCTCAACTGAAAAGGTGCCGCCATTGCCCTGCCTGTCGGTTATGCTCACCGGCGGCCGGATGATGACGGGCGGCGAGACACGAGTGAGAGCGACGCTGTAAAAACGTCCTGCAGAAATCGCCACAACGTTGGAAAGACCCGAAGGCACTACGCCCGCACCATAGATGCCGTCGCTGGAGCTTCTCCACGCGACGACGGTGCCATCACTCTTAAGCGCCAGATTATGATTTCTACCGGCGGCAATCGCTACGACATTGGATAAACCCGGCGGTGGTGTTCTGATCGCAGCGTCCTGGCCACCCCACGCCACGACGGTCCCGTCGTTTTTCAGTGCCAAGTGGTGATAAGCTCCTGCCGCAATCGCGGTGACGTTGCTCAACCCGGCTGGGATGCTATTCTCGCCGTAATCATTTCCTCCCCACGTCACCACAGTTCCGTCGTTCTTCAACGCCAACGCATGGAAATAATTGGCCTGGCCAGGGCCAGGATTTGCTTCTGAGTTGATGGAAATGGCAACGACATTCGATAGCCCCGCAGGGAGAGGCGTCCCGTTCTGGCCCCAGCTGACGAGCGTTCCGTCCTCCTTGAGAGCGACACTCAGATCGATACCTGCATCAATTGCCAGGACGTTGGTCAGATCAAGCGGCACCTGATCACCGCCTTCCGAAAGATTCCAAGGGCTCGCCCACGCTACCACGGTGCCGTTACTGCGCAGAGCCAACATGTAGTTTGCTCCGCTGCTCACGGCGACTGCGTCATTGTTAGTCGGTGTGATGTATCCCTCGCAGCCACCAAAGCATCCAACCGTTCCATCGCTCTTGAGCACGACCGCATGCAGTTCTCCAGCATCCACCGCTACAACATTCGAAAGGCCATTCCATGGAGATGCATCGCTTAACCCACCCCAAACGATCACTGACGATGGTGGTAGGCTTGCTGCTTGGACGACCAACGTCGCTGCCCCTCCTAACGCAATCAGACAACGAATGCTGTGCTTGGCTAAGGATGGGGTGGCACCTTTCACTGGGTCAGTAGCCGAGGCGAAATTTCATGATGATCATACGATTGGCCGGTTTTGTAGTGAAACGCGCTCGGCCCCCTTTTGCAACGTCCAAATGACAGCATGTTTCGTGGCCGGGGGCTTCAGCCGCACTCAATTGCCACTTCAGTAAAAGCACAGGAATGATTTATGCGATGGGCCTCGGCGGCTACTTGGCGGCAAGGAGTGATGCCGAGCACTACCTGAGCGAGCGACGGCGCGAAGAGCAGGAGATTCGAGACAAGACCGGTCGACTTCGTCGTAAACGCAGAAACGCCGGATCGGCGCCATCCTTCTCGGCCTGGGGTGCCTCAGTTGCGGTCTGTTCAGCCTGGGCCTCCGCTGGCTTTTCTGAGGCGGTTTGGCTTCGCCAAACCAAGATCGATCGCACCTTCCATAGCGTGAGTCCGGTTGGGCTTCGCTCGATTCAAGAACACCTTGGATGCCTATGGCCCAGGGAGCATCTCACCGGAATTGTTGCTGGCTTTGGCCTTATTGGGCAGGCCGAGATCACTTGCCCGCCCGTCTCCGGGCGGCGGCACCACCTGCACCTGGATCGGGGAGGCCGCGTGCAGGTGGATATCGCGTTGCGGGAAATCAATCACGATCCCGTTCTCGGCAAAGGCACCGGCGATCATCAGGCGCAGGTCGCTGGATATTTGCGCCGAGTTCGCCTTGGTGACATCCACCCAGAACCGAAGCTCGAAGCTCAGCGTGCTGTCACCGAAGGCGGTGAACAACACCTGCGGCTTGGGATCCTTCTCCACCAGCCCATGCCGTTCGGCCACCTCGTTGAGGATCTGGGTAACCCGGCGAGGGTCCGTGCCGTAGGCCACGCCGACGGTGACGCCAAACCGCACTTTGCGGTCTGAGTAGGTCCAGTTGGTCACGTTGTTTTCGAGCAGGGAACTGTTTGGAATGAGCGTTTCGGTTCCATCCCACAATTGCAGCACCGAGGCGCGCAGGCCGATGTTGGTGACGGTTCCCTTTTGCCCGGCGACATCGAGCACGTCCCCCACGCGGAACGGGCGTTCGAACAGCAGAATGAGTCCGCTAACGAGATTCTTGAGCATGGTCTGCGTCCCGAAACCCAGCCCAATAGCCAGCGCGCCGCCCGCAAAAGCAAACACCGTCAGCGGAATCTTGACTGATACCAGGCTGAACAAAACCAGGGACGCCACCATCAACGCCCGCAGCCAGCGACGGATCAGCACGGCCTGATTGGTTTCGATCTTCAGCCGCTTCACAATGATGGGTTCGACGATCCGCGAGATCAGCCCGGTGATCCAGATGCCGGCGACGAGGATGAAGATCGCCATGACAGTTTTTCCGATGGTCACGCTGCGTTTGCCCGTGATCTTCTGCCCATCCACCGTGATGGTATCCTCCGCGGTGAACAATTCAAAGGTCCAAAGCCTGCTCAGGAACGAGCCCGCGTCGGAGAAAACATTCCGCACCCGCCCGGTGAGCGGCAGGTTCCCTTCGGCCGCTCGTAATCCTTCAACCCATCGCTGCGTCAGGCGCTCGGCGCGTTCAATGCCGCGGTTGAAACGCAGCAGAAACTGATCACTTTCGCGCAGGGCCACCAAACGTTCGCGGGCCAGCGGCCACAGATCGGAGTCCGGCGCCAGATTATTCAAGCGGGTCTCCTGGAGTTGGAGCTGACTTGAGGACACTTCCAACTGCTGGCGAGCATAATCCCGCCAAAGGTAGAGCCGGCGGTTGAAGGCCCCCAGTCGCCGTTCGGATTCGCCCAAGGTCTCCACGCTATGGCTGTCATACGCGGCGAATCGCAGTTCCCACATCGTGCGCTCAATGCTCTCGCCCTCCAGCATCAGGCGCAGGACGTAAATCGCCACCTCTTGGGCATGCAACTGCGCCTCGCGCGCCGAAACCCGTTCCACTGCCCGGGAGAGCGCCGGGCCGCCACCCGCGGGGCCTTGCGCCTGGCGCCATTCCTCCCGCGCGGCTTCCAACGCCCGCAGGGCATCGCCCCGCCGGGTCTGGGCATCGGCGAGTTCGCGCTCCATCTGTTCCCGCTGCCGGTCGATCTGGTTCAGCGCGTGGTCCAGATCGGCCTGCGTGAATTTCGCTCCAGCATCGGCGATGAGGCTTTGGCGCTCGAGCAGTCCCAGCCGGATCCGGCTTTCGTCCAGCGCTTCCTGTCGGAGGAGCCGTTCGGAGTGGAGCTGCGCCACACTGGCGGCAGCCAACTGGCTGCGCAGGCGCTCCAGTTCGCGTTGCCGGGACAGGCGCGCCACCACCCCGGGCTCGATTGCGGTTTCAAGTTGCTCGTTGATTTGCCGCAACTTCTCCTCGGCCTGCTTGAGTAAACCACGGTTTTCCTCAATGAGTTGATCCAACGTGGTGGCGGCCGACTCGCCATTGCTGATCTTCTGCCGTTCAACCTGGATTTCTTCGCGGAGGCGGTCGGTGAGGAAAATGGAGTAGGGCGGCGATCCGGCAAATCGGGTCCAGGCCTGTGCCTCGCGAATGAGTTCGGTCTTGCGGGTTCGGATCGCTTCCAGTTCAGCCCTATTGCTCAACTGTTGCTCATAAAGTCGCACCAGCCGATACAACAAGGCGCGTCGCATCCCAAAATCCTGCGGCGAAACGCCCGGCGGGGCATTGGTCAGGCCAGCCTCGCCGAAGGCGGCAAGATTGGCGCGGGCCTCGGCCAGCCGGGCCTCCAGAGTTTCGGTCGAGACGCCTGGCCCGCCGGGAAGGGGCGCGTTAGTCTCAGCGGAAGTCGCAGGCGAGCCGGTCGGCACGCCTCCCGGCAGCGGTATCTGGCCGTCGGCGGCGGCAATGACGGCCATCCATCCCAGGAGGACCACGCCCACGCTGAACCATGGATTGCGTAGCGACACTCGAGCAGGCTTGGTTTTGTCGGTGATCATGCCAGGCAACTGAGGTTTGTATCATTCCGCGACCAGGGCCGAGAAGCAACCGCGCAAACCGCCAAAAAGAATGCTACTCTGGTCGTGAATGTTTTCCCGAGGTCATGCCGAAAAGGCGATCCCGTACTTTATGAGTGCGGCATTCGCACATTTCGAGCTGCCATCCAAGGCGACAAATGCGCTCCTGGGCGGTTTGTGCTGGATGGGCCTCATAACCGGAAATAGGCTCACTACGCGAAGATAATGATTTAGTGAGCTCATTCGGTGGCTTGTTTGTTCTTTCAAACCCTGTTCGGAGGCTTACGGTTGCCTTATGGCACAGGCGGATCCATTGGAGCATGTTCCGGCATCCGCGCGAGAGTTCACCACCACGCATTGGAGCGTTGTGCTGGCGGCGCGTGACACGGCTTCACTGCAGGCCGATGCCGCGCTGGCCGAACTGTGCCGGACTTACTGGTATCCCCTCTACGCGTTCGTCCGCCGCAAAGGACACAGCCCGGAGGACGCGCAGGATCTCACGCAGGCCTTCTTCGCACGGCTGCTGGCGAAGAACTACGTGGCGCAGGCCGACCGCGAACGGGGCCGGTTCCGCACCTTTCTGCTGGCGGCGCTGAGCCACTTTCTCTCCGACGAATGGGACAAGGCGCGGCGGTTGAAGCGCGGCGGCGGCCGGGAAATCATTTCTTTCGACGCTGTCTCGGCGGAGGAGCGCTACCGATTGGACCCGATGGATCAACTCGACGCGGCCAAACTCTACGAGCGCCGCTGGGTCACGACGCTCTTCGACCAAGTGCTGGTGCGGCTCGAAAAGGAGTTTCGCGATTCGGGTAAAGCTGGACTTTTCGAGGGCCTGAAAAGTTCTTTGCTCGCCGAGGACACCACTTTGAGCTACGCCGAAGTGGGCGTTCAGGTCGGGCTCAAAGAGGACGCGGTGAAACAGGCCGCGCATCGAATGCGCCGACGTTATCGGGAATTGTTCCGCGAGGAGATCGCGCAAACGGTGGCCGGACCGGGCGAAGTCGAAGGCGAGTTGAAGTACCTCTTCGCAGTCCTCAGCGCGTAGCGGAGACCTTCAGTCTGGTGTGTGTTTAGGTCCTCCTTGACTGAAGTTCCCTTTGTCGGAATCGTTGGCGACCGTGCGTTGGCCGACAAAGTTTCGACGAAGACGGGACGCGCAGAGGGTGACGCTAAACAACATACTTCAGTCCGCGCCGCGAGGCGGAAAATTCCTCGTCACCTCGTGCCCGTTTCGCCTCAGAACAGAGTGGAAGCCATTGACTGCGCAACCGACATCGAAGCGGAGCTGCCCAAGCTGCGGCGCGGAAGTCCCGCCCGACGCGCCGCGGGGCTATTGTCTCAAGTGCCTCTTCCAACTCGCCGCCACCGAGCCGGATTCCGTGGCGGCCGAGTCCGCCTCTCCACCCTCAACTCTAATCGCTCCACCGCCGCTCCGCTCCTTCGGCGACTACGAACTGCTCGAAGAAATCGCCCGCGGCGGCATGGGAGTCGTTTACAAGGCGCGGCAGAAGAGCCTGGGCCGCGTTGTCGCGGTGAAGGTGCTCTTGCTCGGCGACCAGTCGGGCAGGGAACTGGCG
>DATLUX010000223.1:0-41970 GCA_035577805.1 Verrucomicrobiia bacterium | reverse complement strand
GCGCTTCTGAGATGCACCCATAGTGCCTTGATAGGCCATCGGGACCGTTCTCACCCCTCACCCTACCCTCTCCCCGTTGAGGGGAGAGGGAGTCGCGCTGGGTATCTGCTTCTTAGCATGTGCGGGGCATTGCTCCTCCTTTTGGGCCTCGTGGCTCCAACCATTCACGCCCAACCCTGGACCACCAACTCCGGCTATCGCTCGCGCGACCTGGCCGTGCCGACGAATGGTCAAACCGGCTTCACTCTTCTCGCGCCAGCGCAAACCGGCGTCACGTTCAGTAATGTTCTTTCCGACACGTCCGCCGCGCGCAATCGGATCCTGGAAAATGGTTCCGGCGTTGCGCTCGGCGATGTCGATGGCGACGGTTGGTGCGATATTTATTTCTGCCGCCTGGAAGGACCCAACGTCCTCTATCGTAATCTGGGCAACTGGAAGTTCGTCGACATCACCGCCCGCGCGGGCGTTGGCTGTGATGGCCAATATTCCACGGGCGCGGTGTTTGCGGATGTAGATGGAGATGGGGATCTGGATTTGTTGGTGAATTCGATCGGCGGCGGCACGCGTTTGTTTCTCAACGATGGCCACGGCCAGTTTAAGGAGCAAAAAAACTCGGGCTTGAACCGGACTTCGGGCAGCACTTCCCTGGCTCTGGCTGATTTTGACGGCGACGGCGACCTGGACCTTTACGTGACGAATTATCGCACCACCACCGCCAAGGACTCGCCCGGATCCGCCCAACCGGAGGCACGCATGGTGAATGGCAAAATTGTCCTGTCCGACGAGGAACGTTGGATGGCCGTGATGCCAAAGGAAGGCGGCGTCGTGGTGTTGGAGCGCGGGGAGCCCGACGCGTTTTACCTCAACGATGGCCGCGGCCATTTTTCACTCGTGTCGTGGACCAGCGGGGTCTTTGCCGATTCGGACGGCCATTCCCTGACGCAACCGCCGCGTGACTGGGGACTCTCGGTCATGTTCCGGGATTTTAATGGGGACGGGGCGCCGGACCTCTACGTGTGCAACGATTTTATGATGTCCCCGGATGCCTTTTGGTTGAACGAAGGCGGACGCCGCTTTCGGGCCGTGCCACGTTTGGCTTGGAGGAATATGAGCATGTCCTCGATGACCATCGACGTGGCGGACGTCAACCGCGACGGGTTCGACGATTTTTTCGTCGCCGAGATGCTTAGTCGCGCGCACCAATCGCGAAATCGTCAGCGCGGCAATGCCATTCGCATGAAGGAGTTTAACCTGCCGCTCAATGATCTGGAGTATCGCCCGGAAGTCCTGCGCAACACCTTCTATGTGAATCGCGGCGATGGCACCTACGCCGACATCGCCTGTTTTAGCGGGCTCGACGCCACCGAATGGACCTGGAGCGCCGCCTTCCTGGATGTGGACTTGGATGGATTCGAAGATCTCTTGATCACCACCGGCAATTTCCATGACGTGCTGGACGCGGACACTCTCAAAGCCATCGCCGCTCCCAGCACCGAAGATCCCGCCACCCGGCATTTCAAGAATCTTCTCAAATTTCCCCGCATCGAGACGCCGAAACTTTGCTTCCGCAATCGCGGAGATCTGACCTTCGAGGAGGTGGGCGCGGCCTGGGGCTTCCATCAGGTCGGCATCTCCCACGGCATGGCGATGGCAGACCTGGATAACGACGGTGACCTTGACGTGGTCGTCAATAATCTTAACCAAACCGCCAGTCTCTATCGCAACAACTCGATTGCCCCGCGGGTCGCGGTGCGCTTGAAAGGCAAGGCGCCCAATAGCCAGGGGATCGGCGCGAAGATCGCCCTCCGGGGCGGGCCCGTCCCGCAAAGCCAAACCATCTTGTGTGGCGGACGCTATTTGTCCGGCGACGATCCCATGCGCGTTTTCGCCGTCGGCACCCTCACGAACGCGCTGACCCTGCAGGTTACCTGGCGGAGCGGGCTCCAGTCTCTTCTCACCACCGTTCAGCCCAACCGTCTTTATGTCGTGGCGGAAGCCGCCGCCGTGCCGGGACCGCCCCCTGCCCCATCCAACCCGCCGGCTCCCTGGTTTGAGGACGTCAGTGAACGGCTCGCTCATCGGCACGTGGATGAAGCGTTCAACGATTTTCAACGTCAGCCCTTGCTCTCGCGCCGGCTGAGTCGATTAGGCCCTGCTGTCGCCTGGTTCGATGTCGACGGCGACGACTGGGACGATCTCATCATTGGCACCGGCAAGGGCGGCAAAATGGCCGTGTTCAAAAACAACGGCCAGGGCGGCTTCTCGCCGCTGAGTTCCCCCGCGCTGAACGCGTTGGAGAATCGCGATCAGGCTGGCGTGCTCGCCTGGCGCAAGGACGATGGTCAGGTGGTGATTCTAGCCGGCTCTTCCAATTACGAAGATGGTCTCACCAATGGGCCGATGCTGCGCGTGTTTAATCTGTCGGATCAAACCGTGGCCGATGGTTTCCGCGCCCGGCCTGCTGCCGCCGGAGCCCTGGCCATGGCCGACCTGGACGGAGACGGTGATCTGGATCTTTTCCTGGGCGGACGCGTTCTGGCTGGCGGATTCCCTGATGCCGTGTCCTCCATTTTGTTTCGCAATGACCATGGCCGGTTCCGGCCTGATCTCGAAAACAGCCAGCAACTCAACCGGGTCGGCATGGTCAACGGCGCCGTCTTCAGCGATCTGGACGGCGACGGCGCGCCTGAGCTCGTCCTGGCCTGCGAATGGGGACCGATCAAGATCTTTCGCAACGATCACGGTCGGCTCGCACCTTGGGATTGGCCCGTGCAATCCGCTCATCCGGAGCGCTCCAAGCTCAGCCACTGGACCGGCTGGTGGAATGGCGTGGCGGTGGGGGATCTGGATGGGGACGGGCGCCTGGACATCGTGGCCTCCAACTGGGGGCGCAACACCAAATACCAGGCGTACCTCACTCAACCGCTGCAACCGCTGCAGATCTTCTATGGTTATTTCCACGGCAATGCCGGCCCGTATCAGGTGCTGGAGGCCCATTTTGATCCACAGCTCAATAAGCTCGTCCCGAACGCCGCGCTGGATGTCATCGCACCGGTTTTACCCTTTGTTCAGGAACAGTTCCCAACCTACCGCGCCTATGGTCAGGCCGGCATCGATGAAATCCTCGGCCCCCGGCGCGCCAACGCCCGCCAAGCGCAAGCCCAAACTCTCGATTCCATGATCTTCCTGAATCGCGGGGATCACTTTGACGCCGCTCCTCTCCCCAACGAAGCACAATGGGCACCCGCTTTCGGCGTGACCATCGGCGACGCCGACGGCGACGGTCACGAAGACATATTCCTGGCTCAAAATTTCTTCGATGTCGAACCCGAGAGCGCCCGATCCGACGCCGGCCGCGGCCTTTGGCTCCGTGGCGACGGCCACGGCAACTTTCTCCCCCTGCCAGGACAGGATAGCGGCGTCCGCATCTATGGACAGCAACGCGCCTGCGCGTTGGCCGATTTCGATGGCGACGGCCGGGTGGACCTGGTGGTGACGCAAAATGGCGCCGAAACCAAATTATACCGAAATCAACGCGCGCAGCCCGGGCTGCGCGTCAGGCTCAAGGGCCCGCCCGGCAACCCCACCGCGGTGGGGGCTGTCCTGCGCTTGAAATCCGGAACCACTCTGGGCCCGGCCCGCGAAGTGCACGCAGGCAGCGGTTATTGGTCGCAGGACAGCGTCGTGCAGATCATGTCCGCACCCACTCCGCCGACAGAACTCCTGGTTCGTTGGCCGGGTGGGAAAACGCACACCGTGCCGGTCCCCGCGCAGGCGCGAGAGGTCATCGTCGATACTGAAGGTCGTCTCACCGTACGCCGCTGACTCGCTCGGGCGCCCGACCTTTGTTTGGACCTTCGCATTCTGAGAATGAACATATCGGAAAAGGGCGTTCACGCCGCTTCAGCGTCCGCGGCTCGAGGACGAAGGAACTATCCAACAGCCCGCCCCGAGCCCTGTCGAGGGAGCTCGCCCCGAGCCCGTCGAGGGGCTTCCTCCGATCCCTATCTTCAAGCGGCCTAAAGGGCCGCGATCGGGGAGCGAATGACGAATGAGCCGTACTCCTGACCTGAAGCCGCGTCCAGCGCAGGCGAATGAGTTCCCAAACACGCAATCGGCCCGATGCCGCTTTGCCGTTGACCCGGCATTGCATCTCTCCCAGCATGCGCTCATGACCCGCCGCGCACCATCTCACCGTCCTTCTCGTAGCCACCGACGTCAGCAGGCCTGCCCTGAGTTTGGGGAAGGTGCTCATACTCATGCGAAGCGCCGAGTGCAGCCTTATGCAAAATTACCCTGGCTCTGGCTCGCCGTCCTCGTGCTGGGCCTGCCGGCTGCGCTCCACGCTCAAGTCAATGAAGTCCAAAAGCTGGCTCCGGATGTTTACTTTCACGAAGGGGATCTCAAAGGGCACGGTCATTGCAACAACGGTTGGATTGTTTTTGACGATTACGTGCTCGTGATCGACGGCAATTTTCCTTCCGGCGCCAAGGAGATCATCCCCAAGATCAAAGCGATTACCGACAAACCGATCCGCTTCGCCTTTGACACCCATCATCACGGCGATCACGCCTATGGCAATCTGGTCTGGGTCGAAAACGGCGCCGTGCCCGTCGCGCACGTGGGCGTGATCGAGGAAATGCTCAAGTACGAAACGGGTTATTACGGCGGAGCGCCCGGCCGCTGGGAGGAAGAGGTCAAGAAACGGCCTGATGTCGCCGCCAGCAAACTTAAGCCACCCACCCTGCTCTTCCGTCGGGATATGATCTTCGATGACGGCACACATCGCGTCGAACTGCATCATTTCGGCACCGCTCACACCCATGGTGATGGGTTCGCCTGGTTGCCCAAGGAAAAGATTCTGTTCACTGGCGATGCCTGTGTGAACGGGCCCTACAACTTCACCGGCGATGGCAACATCGGCGAGTGGGTGACTACGCTGGGGGAAGCCCGCAAATTGGGTGCTCAAACGGTTTGCCCCGGCCATGGCCCGAGGGGCACCGGCGATTTGCTGGCGGATCAACAGGCTTACTTTGTTGAGCTACGCAAGCAGGTAAAGAAAGTGGCGCGCAAATCCCCCGCCCAGGTCCAGTCCTCCGTCGACTCCATCCGCGCCGCCCTCCAGCAACAGCCGCAAATTGCCCGTTACGTTGGAGATTTTCTTTCGGCCCAAGTCGAGAAAGCCTACGTGGAAGGCGGCGGCAAACCGTTCTCGCCCGCCAAAGTCAGCGCCGACGATCATGAGCGGCACGCCCGCATGCATCAGGCTGAACGTTAGAGTCGAGCACTAGTTCAGTTTAGGAGGCGCGGCACGCAGCGGCCAGAGCGAGGATTCTGTTCGGGCGTTCTTCAGATAATTCTCGATTCGCGTCACGACCTCTGGTTGAGCTGCGGCGACGTTATTGGTTTCGCCCGGATCCGATTTCAGGTTGTAGAGCTCCAGCGGTTTTCCCAGAGCCAAGCGCACGGCTTTCCAGTCCTGCATGAGCACCGCCTGCTGGGTGCCTTTCTCGTGAAATTCGAAATAGAGAAACTCATGTTGGTTGGTCTGCTTTTGCCCGAGCAACGTGTGGAGCATGGAGATGCCGTCGATTCCGCTGGGCGCGGGCAGACCGGCGAGTTCTGCGGCAGTAGGTAGGAAATCCCAAAAAGCCCAAACCTGGTCGCTCACCACGCCGGCGGGAACGCGTCCGGGCCAACGCGCCAGCATGGGCACGCGGATGCCGCCTTCGTAGAGGTCACGTTTGATGCCGCGGAGTGGGCCAGAACTGTTGAAGAACTCCGGCTGAACTCCGCCTTCCCGGTGCGGGCCATTGTCGCTGCTGAAGAACACGATGGTATCCTGGTCGAGGCCTTTGGCTTTCAGTTGGGCCAACAACAGCCCGATGTCGCGATCCATCCGGGTGATCATCGCCGCCTTATTCTTTTCCGGCTGCGGCCATGCTTCCTCGGTGTAGGGCGCGTCGCTGGGCACTTCCATGCCCTTATCCTTCAGCTCATTGTTGGCGTGGGGAATGGTGTAAGCGAGATAAAGGAAAAACGGCTGAAAACCAGCAACGCGCACGAAGTTGGTGGCCACCTTCGTAAATAGATCGTGCGAGTAATCACCCTGCGCGCCATTGGCGTTCTTCCACAACGTCACGGAATAATTGTCCAAGCCGGCACTCACAGAACTGCGCCAGAGCTGCGTCGGATAATAAGCATGCGCATGGGTATGATTGAGATAACCGAACCACTCATCAAAACCCTTTGCAGACGGAGTCGAGGCGCTGTCGGCTTCGCCTAAGCCCCATTTGCCTACGCACCCGGTTTCATAGCGGGCCCGTTTGAGGACCTGAGCGACGCTGACTTCGTTGGTGCTGAGCGGGGCGATGCCATTTCCGCGGATACTGACATGGCCGGTATGCAGACCGGTCATCAGGCAGGCCCGCGACGGCGCGCACACCGTGGTGCCCGCGTAACAACGCGTGAACCGCATGCCTTCCGCCGCAAGCCGGTCCAGGTTCGGTGTGCGTATGCGGGTTTGGCCGTAACAACCCAAATCGCCATAGCCCAAGTCGTCAGCAAGAATGAAAATGATGTTGGGCGGGCGAACGGGACGCAAGCGAGGACGCGGGGTCGCGGCGGGTGTCTCGGCTGAAAACAGCGTTCCGGCGCCACTGGCCAGCAGGATGAATCCCGCCCCGAGCAGCGCGGACCAGCGACGAAGCCAGCGGCAGAGGACGTTCATTTTCCGATCAGCTTTCCAGGATGGCCATGGCCGCGGCGTGTTGCTCGGTATGGCTCAGGCTCAGATGGACGATGCGCCCTTTGCGAGCGTCCAGCAAGCTTAGGCCTTGCCCGTGCAGGATCACGTACGGTTCGCCGCTTGCTTTGCGGCCCACTTCGAGGTCCTGCCAGCCCAGATGTTGTCCGATGCCGGTGCCAAACGCTTTGGAGATGGCCTCTTTGGCGGCAAAGCGGGCGGCCAGGAAAGGCGCGGGCTGCCGATGCCCCAGGCAATACGCGATCTCCGCCGGCTTCAAAATGCGATTCAAGAAACGGTCGCCGAATCGTTCATAGGAAAGCCGGATGCGTTCCACTTCGATGATATCGATGCCGGTTCCCAGGATCATGCGCGGAGCGGATCGGGCCGCCTTAACCCGAATACCCTGCCATTGCGCCCAGCATCTCCTGCACGGCGGGCCCCAATCCGATCAGGATCGCCCGACTGACGATGCTGTGCCCGATGTTCAGCTCGACCAAGTGCGGAACACCGTGCAGTAACGACACGTTTTGCACATTCAGACCATGACCGGCATTGACGCGCACACCAAGCCGATGCGCCAGGCGGGCCGCCGTGACCAAGCGGTTTAATTCAACCTGCCGCTCCTTCTTGCGCGCGAAGGCATGCGCATACGGGCCGGTATGCAGTTCGATGAAATTCGCGCCGATCTGCGCCGCGGCCTCCACTTGCTCCCGATCAGGAACAATGAACAGGCTCACTTCGATCTCCGCGTCTTTCATCTGCCGCGTCGTGCGCCGCAGGGCCGTCACTTGACCAGCGGCGTCCAGTCCCCCTTCCGTGGTGAGTTCCTGACGACGTTCCGGGACTAGACAGATGATGTCTGGTTTCAGCTTGAGCGCGAAACGCACCATGGCCGGCGTGTTGGCCATTTCCAGATTCAGCCGTGTGCGGATTCGGCGTCGCAACTCCAGCACGTCCCGGTCCTGGATATGGCGGCGATCTTCCCGGAGATGAGCGGTGATGCCGTGCGCGCCGGCCGCTTCGCAGCATAAGGCGGCGCCGACCGGGTCAGGTTCTCCGCCCTGGTCACCCCGATAACGAGCCTGACGCAACGTGGCGACGTGATCGATGTTAACCCCCAACTTCAATGGCGCGGAAGCGGCGCGCGACGCGTTTGGTGGAACCGGCATGGCTTTTAGGATCGTAGCCTCAAAGAGAGCGCTCCAGGAGCAGCCCATGGCGTGGCCGGCTACTTCTTGGGTGCCGTCAGCGGACCATTCGTCGCTGCCTTGGCCGGCAGCGGCTTGAGCGGTCCGGTGGCACTTCGCGGAACAGCGGACGTCATGCGGTGGGTGAGCGAGTCGGAGGTGGTGAACGGGATGACGGGAGGCAGGCTGAAATCCAGCGGGAAACCCGGTGAATCGATCCAGGTCGAGAGCGTGGCAATCTCAAAGCCGGTTAAGCCCAGGTCGGACTTGCGGGCAAGCCCCAACTCCTGCGGACCGACATAAGTGACTTCCGTCGCCGTGTTGGTGAGCAGGGGCGTGATGGCCGAAAGCCAGCGTTTCGCGACGCTATTGGTGGATGGCACCGGCCGGCCGGTGGCCAGGCAAGCCAGTTGATAAAACTGTTTCCCGTGCGTGACCCGTTCCTGGGTGTATTCCCAGTCGTAGTAGAGCAGATTGGTCCGCCCGCGGACCTGGGCAAACAGTTGGTCTGGCACCGGCGTGCGTTTGCCCGGCAGCGGGACGTCGCCGCCCACCAAGAAATCACTATTGCCATCCTTTTCCGCCGCGATCACCGGGATCACGTGCGGCAAGTTGACCCAGGCCAGATGCGAGCGATTGCTGTTATAAAAGAAATCGCCGCGCGCGTTGTAGACGGTCGAGGCGATGAACTTGGGCAGTTTGAGCGCAACGTTGTTCATGACTTTCGAGCCCTCTTCCGCCACGGGCACCGCGAAATAGATCCGGCATTGCGGATGGCTGATCCCCCAGAGATAAGCCTGGTTCGGAAGCGGATTGAGCCCCAGGTCCATCGGGCCTTTCACCGCCTGCAAGAGCGCTGCGACGCCCTGCATCGCCGTAAACGACGTCAGTGGTTCGCCGACGAAATTCGTCGGGAGCCGCCAAGGTTCCGGCTTCCACGGGATCCGCTGCGCATAATGCAGCCGGACGTCCGTGCGCACCTGCTCGCCGCGAGCGGACATCGAGGCCACGGCGGCCGGGAGCGGGTAACGACCTAAAATTGGAAACCAGGCTTTCAACGCCGGGAAATCCACCGACATCTCCAGGAAACTCTCGCGTAGCGCAAGCAGTGGCCGGCCATTCTTGCGGGCTTCGGTCAGCAACGGCAAAAGCGCCTTCATCGGGTCCTGGCCTAGACCCAGAAAAACCCACTGACCCGCTTGCAGAAATTGCAGCGTGCTGGGCGCTTGCGCGCGTTTTGTTTCCCAACCCCTCGCCCCTTCGGCCGATATTTCTTTGGGGGTTCCCAAGCGCCAGGCGGTGGCCAACTGACGCAACTTCACGTTCCAGAGCTGGGACCGATCTTCGCTCAATTCGATCGCCACCACTGTCTCGGTGTTTCCGACCGGGCCGCGCACTTCCACCAAGGCGGGCGCCACCATCAGATCATCGAACAACGGCCGCAACAACGCCGATTGATCGGTCACCCCGGGCGGCAGATCCTTGCTCCAAAATCGGAGGGTCGCTTGGGCGAACTTCTGCGCCACTTCCGCCCGCAACTCCGCCGTCACCGGCAGGGCGTCAATCGCGCGGTAAGCCACCGCATTGGTCCCGGTGGGCAGATGGGTGCGACCGCCGTAATGATAGCGAAACAGGGGCCCCTGGTAACGCGGAGTGCCGCCCGGCCCGGTTTGATCCAGACATCCCACCAAGACCAGAAGGCTGCTCAATGCCATGACTCCCAAGGCTAAGGGAACTTTTTTCATCGCGAGCACTTAGTTGCCAGATCAGGGAAGCTTTGGCAAATCCCAAAAAACGGGCGCATTCCCAATGCACCAATGCACACTGGGCGCAACCAATATGTAGCTATTTAGGGAACCTCACTACAATGACCGGTCGCAAACTGATCGTCAACTTGCGGGCGGAAGCCGACCCCGACCACCTCAAAACCGCCCTCCACCGCGCCGTGGCCAAGTCGGCCGCCGATGCGGTTGGCCTCAACGCGCGCGTCGAGCACCTGGAATTCTTCCGGCCAGACAAACCGCAGCCTACCCACCGGCTGGAGTGCCCCTGAGATGGCTTTGCTTCTTACTTGTGGCCGAGGGGATTTACCACAAAGAACTCAAAGATCACAAAGAAGGCAAGCGGTGGAGTTTTCTGATTGTAACGCGTTCTTTGATTGGCCGCGGCACACCTAAGTGGACCAACAGCGAGAAACAGCGGAACACCTGGGGCCAATTACATTATTCACATGCACGCGCTTGGTCCGAACACTGTTTGCCTCAGTTCTTTGTGGTCTTTGTGTTCTTTGTGGTAATCCCCTCAAGCTGCTCCGTGCAGTGAGCGTGAATGTGCCCGCCGCTACAGCGCCATGTTCCAAGGTGTTGACGGCCTCGTTGGGATCTGTATGCTCGCGGGCCTGATGAACCTCCTGGGCATCACCCGATCCGCCGAGAACGACGCATGGCGCGCGTCGCGCCGTGTTCTGGTGGTAAAGCCCTCGCTGGTTAAAGCCGATCTTTCTGCCCAGTGGATTCACCTGATTCTGTGGGCAGACCTGGAGCAGCGCGCGAGAACCTAACGAAACCATCTTCCACTCGCCCTGCTCCCGAAAGGAAGCAGGGCTTTTTTTTATGCCCAAACCAATCGACTCATCGGTGCTGCAAGCTGAGGCCCCACCTGTCCCACCACCCGCCGCGAACCTGTCTGGAGCAACGCGCTCAGCGCTCGGCGTGTTGTTCGCTCTGAGCTTCTGTCATCTCCTCAATGACGCCATGCAGGCCTTGATCCCAGCGATTTATCCACTGCTCAAGCAATCGTTCCGACTCACTTTCACGCAAATCGGCTTGATCACGCTGACGTTTCAGATGGTCGGTTCGGTGCTGCAACCGGTGGTGGGACTTTACACCGACCGTTATCCGCAGCCGTACTCGCTGGCTTTTGGAATGTCGGTGACCCTGGGCGGTTTGGTCCTGCTGGCCTTTGCTCCCACGTACCACTTTATTTTGATCGCAGCCGGTCTGGTCGGCGTCGGCTCGGCCGTGTTTCATCCGGAGTCTTCGCGCATGGCCCGACTCGCTTCGGGGCAGCGACCCGGCTTCGCTCAATCCCTGTTTCAGGTCGGCGGAAATGCCGGGACCGCTTTGGGTCCGCTTCTCGCCGCAGGGATTATCATGCCCCGGGGCCAACGACACATCCTGTGGTTTAGCGCCCTGGCCTGCACGGCCATGGTCATCCTGACGCGCGTCGGGCATTGGTTTCGGCGAAGGACCGCGGAAAGCCGGCACACGCAGGCGACGTCCGCGCCGGGCCTTTCGCTGCACAGTCGGCGGGTGGCACTGGCCTTGTTCATTTTGCTGGCGTTGATGTTAGCGAAATTCTTTCACCTGGCTTCGATGACCAGCTATTACACGTTTTATCTCATGCACCATTTTGGGATCTCGGTGCAGACCTCCCAGATGTATTTGTTCGTGTTTCTCTTTGCCGGGGCGCTGGGGACGTTTGCGGGCGGGCCGGTCGGCGATCGCATTGGGCGCAAGCGGGTGATTTGGCTTTCGTTTTTGGGCGTGGCCCCATTCGCGCTTCTGCTTCCGCACGCGAATTTGTTTTGGACGGTGATGCTGTCGGGTCTCATCGGGCTAATCATGGCGTCCGCCTTTCCGGCCATCCTGGTTTATGCGACGGAGCTTTTGCCGGGAAGAGTGGGTTTGATTGCGGGGCTGTTTTTTGGTTTGGCCTTTGGTCTGGCGGGGATTGGGTCCGCGGTACTGGGCAAGCTGGCCGACGCGACGAGCATCGAACGGGTGGTGTTGCTGTGCTCGTTCCTGCCGTTACTGGGCCTTCTGACCTGGTTTTTGCCGGAAGTGCATGGCCACGGCCGCGCGTGACCAGGGTATGGAGAAGGACATCGTCACGGGTTCACTTCGCGGAGCAGCGTTTCGACCGCTTTGGTCAGCTCGCTTCCCCGCGCGTTGCGGTAACGGATCACCCCGTTGGCGTCCAGCACCCAGATGTTAGGCCAGCTCCGGACATTCCATGCTTTGGCAATGGGCCCGTCACGTTTGTCCAGAAAAGAAGGCCAGGTGATTTGGTACTTCTCGATCTCGGCCCTTCCTTTGGCCAATTCATCATCGCCATAAACCCCAACAAACGCAAAAGGCCGGCCGAACATCTGCTCGACGAGTTTGCGGTGTTCCGGCGCTTCGATGTAGCCATTCCACCAAAAGGTGAGGACAACCACCTTGCCCCGATAATCGCTCAATCTCATGGGCTGCCCGTCCAGGTCGACTCCCTCGATCTCCGGCGCGAGTTTGCCAATAATCAAGGTGCGCAGTTCGGACAACTCGGGTCTGGCCAGTTCCTCCAATTTCCAGCCTCGCTGGGTGACCTTGCCGAACTCACCCATGGCGCGTTCGAACAATTTCTCCGCTGTTGCCGTGGCTTTCTTGTCCTGACCGAACTTGGCTTCCTGCTTGGCCCAATTCGCCAGGGCAAAGCACGCATTGCCTCGCACATCGATGCTCGGGTTGTTCTTGAGGAGAGCTTCCAGCAACGGCCTGGAGCAGCGATGCTGCAAGCGCTCCAATTCTTTGCAAAGCGAAAGCAGATTGGGATCGCGCGTGTGTTCCCGCAAAAGTGCTTCGCCCGCTTTTTCAACCTCAGGACCATCCGGCGTGTTTAACAGAATCCACACCGCCGCGTCGCGCGCCTCGCTTGACCCCGGGTCATTCTCCAGCAGCCCCAGGTATTCAGCCAGGCTGGCCACCGCTTGGACCGGTTTGCCTTTGGCGGGAGGGAACTCGGACAGACCCGCACCATTCCAGTAGCCCAGGTCCTGGTAATAGCCGTCGGTCCGAGGGTTGCGAATGTCAGTGACCTGCGTGCCGATCGGCATTCCCAAACCGGCCAGAGTGAACGAACTGGGCTCAACCGAGACATTCCATTGGGCTTTAGTTCGGACAAAACGGCTGGCAAAAGCCAGGGGCTGCGGCTGTCTGGGGCGTGATTCCATCGTGGTCACTTCGATGGGCAAGGGATCGCGCGGATTGGCGTCGTCATATTTGGACATCGCGAAGTCCCCACCCTGGGCATGTTTGAGCAGGCGCGCGGGGCGGGCGCGGTCGATCCAGAATTCGAGCGTTTCATCGTATTTGGACTGCACTTGCACATGCCAGGCCGGCATGCCGTCCACCGTTTCCTCACCGATGAGCCGGATCGCTTTTGCTTCCGGATACCCAAGGCAACGTTCGATCGTGCTGCCCGAATACACCGAGGGTCGCAGTCCCAGGCAGCGCGGATCAAAGAAATACGACGCACTGGTCCCGCTCGCTTTGGCTGGGTCTTCGATGGTGGTGCTGCCGCCTGGCCCGCCTGATTCCCGAAATCGGCAGAGCGTGACGCCGTCCGATGCTGCGATCTCATGATACTCGAATGGCTTCAGGAAGCCGGCGCGGACCGCCTCTTCCCGGTCCATGCTCTCGGCCCGTCGCCGAATCTCCTGGGCTTGAGGGCTGTCATCGTTGCCGAGCACCGTGAAGGCATACTGACGATCGCGTGCCTCGAAGCGGAGCTTGGCACCGTCGAACATCACGGTCAGCCGCTTCTGAGAGCTGGTCTTGCGTCCCCGCTCGAACTTGTCGGTCGATAACTCCCACTCCAGCCAGCCGGAACTGATCCGTTGTCTCGCCCGCGTCACGCCCTGCAACAAATTTAACGGGTCAGGCTGGCCCGGTTCGCTGGCGAGCTGCCCGAGGGCCGGCCTGGCAGGAGGAGCCGGCTGGTTCTGCTCATCCCCGGGCGCGGGCGTCGCGGCCGTGGCCATTCGCGCTTGCTGCCTTTCGTGAGTGGCATGGAAGTAAAGCCAAGTGCTGACTCCGATCACTGCTGAAACCGTCAAGCCGGCCGCCCACTTGGCGCGGATCCCTTGAGCGATCACGCGGACAACGCCGGCGCCGGCGCCTGCTCCGGCCGCGGCTGAAACACCGACCGCGTTGGCCACAATGGCGGAAGCCAATCCCGCCGGGACGGCGCTGGTACTGGACGTGATGGCGGTGGCCAGAACCGCGGCGCTGATGGCGGCGCCGCGCTGTTCAAAGCCCGCCCGAAGCCGTTCGAGCGCGCGGTTCACTTTCATCCGCGCGGCATCTTCGCTGATGCCAAGTTCTGCTCCCACTTCGCGTAGACTGCGATTTTCCATGTAACGCAAGACCAGGGCATCGCGGCATTCCTCGGCCAACTCAGCCATGGCCGGTTCGAGATGTTCGGACATCAACGCGGAATCGGGAGCCAAGTCGAGAAGTTGCATGGCAGCAGCAGTTTGTTCGCGCTCGCGCCGGCGTTGTTCACCGCGCAGCGCATTGAGCGCGAGATGCCGTGTGGTGCTGTAAAGCCAACCACCGACAACCTGAGATGGCTGGAGCGAGGCCGCTTTCCGCGCCAGTGTGCTGAACACGGTTTGCGCCACCTCCTCGGCCAGTTGCGAATCATCCACGATCCGGCGCGCCGCCGCATAAACCATCGGCAAATGGCGTTCGACCAGTTCCCGGAACGCATCCTGAGAATTCTTCCCCAGATAATCCCGCAAGAGTTCACGGTCGTTCATATCGTTCTTCTACTATTACTACTGTCTCCGCCGAACGACCAAACCGAACGGGTTCACACACTCAATCCGAAGAGCCGTTGATGTTCCTGGATGGCGTAACGGTCCGTCATGCCGGCCAGGTAATCACACACCACGCGCCGCCAGCCTTCGCGCCGGGCCTGCTTGCGCGGCGCATGATCCAATTGCCCGGGATGTGAGGCAAAGAAGCGGAATAACTCCTCCAACATGCGCACAGCGCGCCGATTGGGTTCATGCACTTCCGGGTTGTAATAAACGTTCCGGTACAGATAGGTGCGCAATTCCAGGTTGAGCCGCTGCCGCGCCGGGCTGTAGCGGATGAGCCGGGCGGCCTGACGCCGGACGTCGTCGGCGCTCTGGACCCGCGCCGCCCGGATGGCTTTCTCGGACGTCTGCACGACGTCCTTGACCTCGTCATCAATGATGCAGCGGATGATGTAATAGCGCCGAATTTCATCGGGCAATGCGCCGTACTGGCGGCGAACCTTGCTGGCGGCGCCGCGCCACACGCGCACATCGCGATCAAGCTGGCGTTCGGACAGCAGGCGGGCCGTCAGGCCATCATCCAGATCATGACTGTAATACGTGATCTCGTCGGCCAGGTTCGCCACCTGGGCTTCCAGGGACGGGCAACGGGCTCGCAGCGTGCTGCGTTTGCCCGGTGGATCCAAACTGGTGCCGTGTTTGGCCAAGCCCTCGCGGACTTCCCAGGACAAATTAAGGCCGGAGAACCGGGGATACTTTTGTTCCAAGACCTCCACCACGCGCAAGCTTTGGCGGTTATGTTCGAATCCGCCGGCGCCGCGCATCAGGCGATTTAAGGCGGCTTCTCCGGTATGGCCGAAGGGCGGGTGGCCCAGGTCGTGCGCCAGCGCAATGGCTTCGGTCAAATCTTCATTCAAACGCAGCGCGCGCGCGATGTTCCGGCCGATCGCCGCCACCTCCATGGTGTGGGTCAACCGCGTGCGGAGATGATCCCCGGTGCCATTCAGAAAGACTTGAGTCTTGTATTCCAGCCGCCGGAAGGCGCGGGAATGAATCACGCGATCGCGGTCGCGCTGGTATTGCGTGCGCAATTCAGGCGGCTCCTCCCGATGCACACGCCCGCGGCTGGCCGCGCTGAACTGCGCCCAGGGCGCCAGGGTCGAACGCTCGCGGTCTTCGAGTTCAGGGCGCGTGCAAGGCATGCATCACATTCTCGCGAAAAACCGCGGCGAAGCCGGGGAGCGCCGCGCTCCGTTTCCAAGTATCTTCCGTATCTTCCTAATTCGCCAATAATTCCTGCACGGAGATGCCGCGCAGGGCGAACAACCGCCGAATGGTATCTTCGATCAGGTTATTGGGACAGGACGCTCCGGCGGTGATGCCGACGGTAATGGCGCCCTCTGGCAGCCAGCCTTGGGTCTCGACTTCCTCCTGTTTATGCAAATTGTAATGCCGGATCAGCTGGGCCGATTCCATCTTGGCGGCATTCTTGATGAAGAAGGTCGGCAGCCGGCCTTCGCCCATTTCGGCCAGGTGCGACGTGTTCGAGGAATTGTAACCACCGATCACGATGAGCAGATGCAGCGGCTCGGCCAGCAACTTCTCCAGCGCGTCCTGTCGATCCTGAGTGGCGCCGCAAATCGTATCGAAGAATCGGAAGTGTCGGTCCAATTCCGCGCTTCCATAGCGATGTTGCATGGCGGCGCGCAAACGGCGTTGCACCTCCTCAGTCTCGCCGCGCAACATCGTCGTCTGGTTCGCCACCCCGATGGCCTTCAGGTGCACATCCGGATCGAAACCGGCCGAGTACGCGCCTTTGAACTTGGCCAGGAACTCGGCTTTGTCGCCTCCCTCCACGATGTAACGGCATACGTAATCGGTCTCGGCCAGGGTAAACACCACCAGATAATGGCCGCCATCTTTGGCGGTGGCCCGGGAACTCGTGGCCTTGGTTTCCTCGTGCCACGCCTTGCCATGGATGATGCTGGTGACCGAGTCGTTGGCATATTGCCGGACCCGTTTCCACACGCTCATCACGTCCCCGCAGGTCGTATCCACAAACTGGCACCCTTTGGCCTTCAGCTTGTCCATCGTGGCGACTTCTGCTCCGAAGGCGGGGATGATCACCACATCCCCTTGCTGCAGATCCTCGATCTCAGCATTCTTTTCCTTGCCGGACAGGAACCGGATGTCCAATTCGTGCAATTGATCATTGACCTCCGGGTTATGGATGATCTCCCCCAGGATATAAATGGGTTGGTTGGGATAATATTTGCGGGCCGCGTAAGCCAAATCGATGGCGCGTTCCACCCCGTAACAAAAGCCGAATTCCTTCGCCAACCGGATGGTGAGTCCGCCCGCCGACAACACGTTGCCGCGGGCGCGGATGCGGTCTACGACCTCGCTGCGGTAATGCGACAGGACTTGAGCCTGAACCGCCTCCATAATGTCCGGGCGCCGCAAATTGATCTTAGGCGGGACCGCTGTCCCGGAAGGCGCCTGAGGCGCTGGAGTTGTCATGGCACCGTCAGGCTACCAAAGGATCCCGGCGCGTCGAGGACTTTTCCCGGGCCCCTTTCCAGACGCTCTCACCTATCCAGCCCTGGCGTGGCTGCCGGGTGCATTCGGATACTGCCCCCGGGATCGTGGCCTTGAGGCGGCTTCAAGCTGAGGATCGAAAGGAACCGCTTGGGGAGTTCCTAGGTCCTGGAGCCGACGGACGATGAAGCGGCGTAAACGGCGCGCCCCGAGCTGCCCTGTGCGGGAGCAGTGCCTGAATACGCTCGTGGCTCCCACGATCATGGCCTTTTCCTTGTTCTGGGGGCTGAGAGCCGATTATCTTCCCGCCTTTGGTGAAAAAACGATCGTCATCTAATGCGCACAAGGAGGCGGTGAAGCCTGGACGACTGCCCAAAGGGGGCGACCGACCCGCCGCGCCAACCGCGGCAGGGTTTTCCTGGGGGGCAATCATGCGGACCTGGTTCAGCATCGATCCGCGTTCGTTAGCCCTGTTTCGCATGGTCCTGGGCGTCCTGCTTTTGGCGGATCTGTTCGTGCGCGCGACCGACCTGGATGCGATGTACACCGACGACGGCATGTTTTCGCGCGCTGAGATCTGTCGGCGCGCCACGAGCATTTGGAATTGGTCGTTTCATTTCGGGGGCGGTTCGTGGGGCTATCAAGCGATGTTGTTCGGCATCGCCGCGGTCCTGGCGCTGGCGCTATTGGGCGGGTTCGAAACTCGTTTGGTCACGATTGGTTCCTGGCTGATGTTGGTTTCGGTCCATCATCGAGTGCCGCCGATTCTTAGCGGGGCGGAGAACCTGCTGCGTATGCTGCTGTTCTGGGCGATGTTCCTGCCCCTGGGACGAGCGTGGTCGCTGGACGGCTGGCTAGCGCAGCGCCGTGGCCAAACGCTGAGAAAGGATGAGCCATCACCGGTACTGTCGGTTGCCACCGCCGCCGTTTTGTTGCAGATGGGTTTCGTCTACTTGTTTTCCGCGATCTTCAAGTCCAATGAGGCTTGGTGGCGTGGGGAAGCCATTGCTGGAGTCCTGGCGCACAGTTTCTATGCTTCACCGCCGGCCGCGTATCTCCTGCACTTTCCGCAGCTGATGAAGGTAATGACCTGGGGCACCTTCGCGTTGGAATGGGCCGCCCCATTCCTGCTGTTTTGTCCCCGCTTCACCGCGCGCGTGCGACTCGGCCTGATCGCGGCCCTGGGCGCGATGCACCTCGGCATCGGGATTCTCCTGGAGGTTGGCCTGTTTTCTTACGTGTCCCTGGCTGGGCTTGTTCTTTTTGTGCCGCCCGAGTTTTGGAACAGCGGCCCGCTCGCACGGTTTTTGGGCACGTCCGCAGTGGGCGGTCCCGTGGCCGAGCCGGCCAGGCCCTTGGCGAGAAAATCGTCGCCTGTCCATTACGCCACGCAAGCCTTCTGCCTGCTGATGTTGCTCTACATGTGTGCGCTCAACCTGAATAGTCTTCCAAGCCTTCCGCTGGCGCCATGGACGCCGGAAAAGTGGCGACCTCTGACCCGAGGCCTGGGGTTTTCCCAGATGTGGGGCATGTTCGGTTCGGTTCCCTCGAAGGACGGCTGGTACGTCGCCCGGGCCAAGCTGCAGGACGGATCGGAAGTCGATTTGCTGCGGCAGGGCGCGCTCGTCGATTGGCGCAAGCCCGAGTTTCCTGCCCGCAATTATCCGAACTATTATTGGCAAAAAATCTTTCGCGAGATGGCCTACGATGACGAGCAGGGATTCCAACTCTTTCGGGTGCCGGTGGCCCGATTTCTCTGTCGCCGCTGGAACAAACTGCATCCGGAGGACAAACAGATCGCCGAGTTCGAGTTGATCTATTGCACGCTCACCCAGACCCGGAGAGGGGATATCACCGTCTCGGAGCTTTCCCGGGAACCGTTAGCCCGCCTGGACCTGAGCGGTTCCTAGCTTTTCACTTCGAAGCTGGGCTCCGATAAGGCTGGCCGGATTTGTAGAGCTCCAGTCTCGACCGAACCTCAGCGGCGTACTTGCGTGGCGCGAGTTGCAACGCCTTCTCCTGCCACTGGATTGCCTCAGCGGGATGGCCAGTCTCCGCGTAGGCGGCCGCCAGGATCTCGACCGGGCGGAAGGCTTTCCACTCGCTCAGTTCGCACGCTCTCCGCGCGTAATCTTTGGCCACGCGGCCGTCGCGCAACGGACTATCCGGGTTGGTGGCGTAAATCCAGGCGAGTGGGCTGAGCGCCTCGGCCAATTGGAGCGTGAGATCCCTTTGGCCCTCTTCATCCACGAGTTTTCGGTAGATTCCCATCGCCTCCTTGAAGTCAGCGATGGCGGCGGCCGTTTGGTCCTGGGCAAGGTAGGCATAGCCCCGGTTTTTGAAGCTGGTGGCGCAGAGGACGGCCAAATCGGTTCGACCGTTTTGTTCGGCAAACCGAGTTCGCATCAACGCATCGAGACCTTTCTCGGAATAACTCATCGCGACATCCACCTGGACACTGCTGCGATTGGTGCGAGTCGTCGCGCTTCCGCTGACTCCGGAGCCCTCCTGGAGTTTGGTCAGCAGGCGGATGGCATTTTCGAAATCGGCCAGGCCGGCCGGCACGTTGCCCTGGACACGCCGTGCGACCCCGCGATTGTTGTAACTTTTGGCCAACTCGTTGGCCGATTCGTTGGCCGATTCGCGTGGGCCATTCTGGTCAACGAGCGGGACCTGCAACTTGATGGCCTTGTCGTATTCTTCCAGGGCGGCATCCGTTTTCGCTTGGGCAAGGAAAGCATTGCCCAGATTGTGGAGGCTGATGGCCAATTCATTGGCCAACTCGCCGCGGTCATCGGGTTGGAGGAATCGGCGCTGCAGTTCAACGGCCTTTTGGTACTGGCCGACGGCCGAGTCGAGCTTTCCCAGGATGAGAAACGCATCGCCGCAATGGTTGTGGGTTATCCCCAGTTCGTGGCCCAACTCGTTGCGGCCGCCCGCTTCGATCAGGCGCGTCCTGATCGCGATCGACTTCTCGTAATGGCCGATGGCGGAGTCGAGATTTCCTTGGATGAGGAGCGCATCGCCGCGATGGTTATGGCTCCACGCCAACTTCTCGTAGGCGGCCACAGCTTCGTTGGTGTGGCCCAGCGCGACGTGGCATTCGGCGACACGCCCAAGGGCGACGATGGTATTCGGTCGCAAACCAAGGACCTCTCGGTACCGTTCCAGAGCACTTTGCCATTGATGGAGGCCGTAAAACGAATCTCCGCGAATCTGCCGTATCCGAATCAGGCGATCGATTTGCGCTTGGCTACGGTCGCGGTTCCCCTGCTCATCCTGGTCGGTGACGATCCGTAAAGCATCGGAAAAACGTTGCCCCGCGTTGGCCAGAGTGGCCCAGCCCAGCCGAAGCTCCATGTCTTCTATTCTCGATAGCGCCTTTGCATCATAATCCGCGTCGAACTGTTTGAGCTTTGAATCCAGGAGACCAAGGAGAGGTTGCATCTGAGCTCCGGACGATCCGGACCGACTTGCATTGGTGGTGGAGCCGGGCTCATCGTCCAGCTTCTGCTGAAGCTGATCGCGCACCGCTTTAATGTCATCGAGGACAGCCTGTCGCCGGGCTTGTTGCTTTCCCCGCAAGCCCATGAACATGAGTGCCGCCAGGCAAAAGAAAGCAACGGTGGCCTTGACGATCTGGAAACGCCGCCGTCTGACAAGGTTCAAGGGTTGGGTGCGACCAGCACTCGCTGTCGGCTGAGACACAACAAATCTTTGCAAGGCCCGCTCCGGCAAGGCGAGCACTATTTGCTCAACGGGGCGAGATTGAGCTCGCCGCGCTCGATGCCGCCATAATGGGCCCGGTCAAGTCCGTCTGCTGAGGCGACCTGTACCTATTCCCTCCCCTCTAAACATCGAAAATCTCATTGCGCCGTGCCGGCATTCTGCGACAGTGTGCGCACCTCGTCGGAGCGTAGCTCAGCCTGGTAGAGCACTTGCTTTGGGAGCAAGACGTCGCAGGTTCGAATCCTGTCGCTCCGACCATCTCCACCAACCTCAACATCCTCGATTGTCCTCTCCCTGCATGAGAAAGCCAACGGAGCGCGTCCATCTGTGCAAGGGCGGCAATTAGACACGGCCTCGCTCGTCATGCACGCAGCGCGTAGCAGCACCGGTGTCGTCTTGCTGTGTTCGGAGCCGCGATCGGTACGCCGGAACCGATTTTCCACCGATTGCGGCCCGTTTGCGTTGGAAAACAACTCCGGTGGGTTCGCGGGAAGAATTTTCGCGTCGTTCGGAGCGTTTTTCGGCCTCGGGCAACTCCGTTTGAGTCGGCGGGAAGAGTTTTTGTATCGATCGCAGCTGCGATCGATCCGTTGCAACGGCGTTATTCTTTTTAGATGCGCCGCGCTATTTTCCGGCGCCGCACACTAAATTCGGCTGTCCGTCGCCAAATTTGAGGCTGCCGCGGTTCTGGCCGAGGGGATTTACCACAAAGAACTCAAAGATCGCAAAGAAGGCAAGAGGGGCGCTTTCTGATTGCAAAAGCGTTCTGATTGGTCAGGCCACCACCTCATCTGAGCGGATGAACAGCGAGAAACACCGAAACACCCGGGGCCAATTGCCTATTACATTACTTCACATTCAAACGGCTTAGTCGGAGGACTGTTTGCCTCACTTCTTTGTCCTTTGTGATCTATGTGATCTATGTGGTAATCCCCCCCATGCCGTTCAGATGACGCTGACGAACGGAGCGCAGGAGGGCATGGCACATCGGCCAGAAAATCCCGGCGCCGCCCTTTGCAGGCGGCAGCGCGCGTTTTTTCCTGCTCAGCCGAAGCGGTTGTTCCACACTTTTAGAAGCGTGAACAGGGCCCACGGCGTGCAGGTCGTCGAGCCCGATGCCGCTGAACAAAAAACCAAGCCGGAGTTCCCGTTCCGAGGACGAAAGACGAAATGAACATTCCGTCCCCGCATTGCTTTTTTCCGTTTGACCGCGCGGGCTTAAGAGGGGTTCGGCAGCGCGTCGGAATTGCTGACTGATGTGGCCCGCCCGCGCTGGCTCCAGTGATTTTAGGCATCTGGCAACTCTCCTCGCCACTCCTTCGGGTTAAAGATGCTCCCGCCTGCCGCATCAATAGCCTCTGCCCGACGGTAGTAACGCATATAAATACGAGCGCCGATGTGGTCCAACAATCTAAGCCAAACTCTCTCCCGCTTGAAAAAGTTATAATACTTGCTCGTGCATTCGTTCGCCTCAGATGGAGTCTTGCTTTTCAAATTTTTAAGCGTCACTCGGACGAAAGCCGAGGTTTTCTTAGCTCCCAATCGTTGGAGTAACCGTATGAACGCCTGAATATCTTTTGGTTCTTGATCGGCGAGACACTCAAATCCGTCGCTTTCGAGCACAAGGTTCATCGCGAAAACCGTAAAAAACTCCTTCTCCTTCCGCGGCATATCCCAGGTCTGGATTGGCGGCTCGACATCAATGCGGTTGTATCGGGAATCCATCCAATCTCCCAAGGATTCTAAAGCTTCTTTCGCTTCTTTCAGTGTTATGGCGCTCATGCGACTCGATGCAACTAAGGTCGCTGCTCAGTGACGTGCAAGCAGCCTGGTTAGCGCCATCATGTGAACTCGAATACCGGAACGTCCTGCCCCGAGATCCCTCGAATCATCGCGATAGGAACTGCAGGCGGGTAGGCGAATAGGCTCTCAATCCAACTCTCTCCGTCAGTCTTGTAAAGTGTGAACTGGGTGCGCGGCGGCATCAACCCGAACAACCAATTCCGAAATCAAAGTGTGCACGTCTTGAGAACACGAAAGCGAAATATCTCCGGCGGCCTGACTCGGAAGTCGCCCGCCTCAACTCTGGATTACGGTCTAGTCCTTTTATTCGTGAGTCGTTCATTCCATCTGTGCAAGGGCGCAATTAGACACTGCCTCGCTCGGCACACTTTGCAAAGTGTGCCGGGCATTGCCGAGCTTTCGAAGCGAACATTTTCTGCTGCTCTCAAGCCACCATGGATCTGGACCGGAGCTCGACATTCGACCATTGATTGACCCGCACGGACGTAAATGTCGAATGTCGAGATCCGGTCCGACTCACCTGTGTTCGGTCCGACTCACCTGTGTTTGGGATTTCGGTGACTCTGAGGAGTATAAGAGGCTAGTGGGTCAGTTCCTCGACGCGTCTTTCTATGGCGGCCAACCGCTGATTCAGGCGGTCAATCTCAGCCTGCTTAGCCCGCAGCTCCCGCTGCAATCCTTGAATGGCTGCCAAGGCCACTCCGCTGCTGTCCAGCGCGGCAATGTGCTTGTCGTCGGCACCTAGGCCAAAGGCACTGTGAAAATCCTGGGCGACGGGTCCGAGATGCCGCACGGAGTTGCTCTCCGAGCGATAGCTCCAGCTGTGGAGGGGAAGAGCAGCCACCCGTTCTAGGATTTCGGCAGGATTGACCGGCTCAAAGTTCTCCTTGGCGTTGCGATCTGAGCTGTCGGTCCAGGCGCCGCCATCTGAGAGGTAAGCTCCGTTGAAAACATTGATGACGCGGCCCGGCTGTTGAGAGGCGAGCACCAGCCACTTGAGCCCACGGCCGTCAGCATCCTGTCCGGCGTATTCCACTTCCAGACCCCCCGCAGCGTAGAAGTGAACCCGGTTGGAAGTGCTGGACGGATAATCATGCGCGTTGCCGGATGCCCAGACGAAGGAGCCGTCGTGAATCGCCTTGGCTCGGGTCCCGGCAGCGAAAGAGTAATCGGCCGCGGCGTTTTCTTGTCCACCGGCAACCATCGCAAAGCTCCCTGTAACGAGGTTGCTGTAGCCGCCCGCAATGCTTGAATATTGGCCATCCACTTGATTGCCAAGGCCACCTGAAACTGTTCCTCCTCTCGAGCCTGGGGCCGCGCGGTTGCCTTGGCCTCCGGAGATGGTTGCCCAAAACGACTGTGAACCGATCACGTTTACAACGCCGCCGCCGATTGTTCCGGCGTCTAAGTTGCTTTCGATGGAATTGTTCCACCCTCCACTAATCGTGCTCCAGGATGCCCCTGCGTTTATCATGTTGAGGCCGCCTCCGCTGATTGTCGCTTGCTGGCAGCCATTCCCAATAGTGTTGAGAAAGCCTCCTCCAATGACGGCATCGAAGGCCCTCTCCCCAATCGTGTGCGCCGTCCCGCCCGCGATGGTCGCTATGATGGCGGTCATCTTGACCGTATTGCCGAGGCCTCCGCCAATGGTGGAGAAGTCAGCTTCGCTCAGGATACTGTTGCCAATGCCCCCACCCACGCTGCCATAGTTGGCTTCTACGACGTTGGGCTGCGGCGGATTGCCGCCTCCGGCAATAGTGGCCCCCAGCGTGTCTGTGTTCACGTAGTTCGCTCTCGATCCTCCAATTATGTTTACTACGTTGCTATTAGTCGTCGACTCCAGCCGGAGCGCTCGCTGACCATTGACTCGAAACTCCAAGGGCGTGTTGTCCGTGGTCCCGATAAAGTTCAGCCCAGGCGCAGTGCCGGAGTTTCCCATCAGACCCCAATAGCAGGGAAGGTTGCAGTAGCCAAATCCACCGCCGAACTGGAGTGCGCTGCCGTCGCCAGCATAGTGATTCGATTCGTTCAGGAGGCTCAAGGGGCCCGCATACTCGCCTGCCAGAGCAGCAGAGGGAAGAGGCCCGGAGAGCTGAGACGGGTCTAGGCTTCCGCTTAGGCTGGCCGCCGTGATGGCATAGGGAGTCGGGGTCAGCCGTTGCCGGGGTGCCAGGGTCGTGAAGTCGTTCACCCCGTTGGTTCGCACAGAGATTTCCAGCCAGAGCTCCGGCCCGCTGAACACTTCAGGCCCGAAGTCCAGCGTGGCGGTGAAAAGTCCGCCATGCACCTCGGTGGCCCTTCTGGTGATTGGGGCTGCAGCGGGACCACCTCCCCCTGGAGCGTTGAAGACCCCGAAGCGCAGGTCATAGCTGCCGTCCAGTCCGTTGGTGCCGTCGGTCAATCGACCTTGGTAGGTGAAGGCAGTGCCTTGGCCCAGCACAGAGCCAGCCGTGATGAACAGCGCCAAGAATGGTGCGCATGCAGGGAGAATGGATTGCGAGATCATAGACCTCCGGCGGTTAGGGGTTTAACAAATGAAAACGCCGTTAATCTGAGGGAATCGTTGGATTCAAGCAAGCGCATACGCGGAACTGGCCTATTCTATCCTGTGGAAGGGGGAGTGGGCCCCTTTGGAAGTGGGTCCATTCTGGTGAGCACATCCAGGTCATTCTCGTGAGCGCTAACGAGCTCGGCACACTTTGCAAAGTGTGCCGGGCACTGCCGAAATTTCGAAGCGAACATTTTCTGCTGCTCTCAACTCACGCATGTCTGTGCTGGCTTCCTTCGCTTAAACCGTTTTGCCCGCAGCACTCCGCCGAGGGCCATCGGCGCGCGTGTCCGTCTCAGCCCGGAGAAAGAGCAGCGCCTGGCGTTCGCTGTAATACTCGTCACGGCGCAGTCCGCTCCCCACAAATCCCACATGACCGCCTTGCACGGGCATTTCCAAATGAAGCCAGGCATGGTCACGGGCTAACTCGAGCGGAAAACATTCCGGCGCCAGAAACGGATCATCGACCGCATTCAACAGCAAAGCCGGACGCCGGATCGTCTCGAAGAAAAACCGCGAGCTGCATTGGGCCCAATAATCCTCGGCATCTCGAAATCCATGGAGCGGCGCCGTATACCGATCATCGAAATGGCGGAAGGTTTTGAGCTGTCCGTAGCCGGAATCATCCAATTCGACGGGAAACCGATGTTGCTTGGCCCGAATCTTCGCGCGCAGGTTGATCAGAAATCGTTTCATGTACGGACGATTGATGGCCCGCGCCATGGATCTTGCTGAAGCCTTCAGATCGCAAGGCACAGAGACACCCACCGCGCCCTCCAGCCAGGACGGAGCTTGCTCGCCCAGGTCTCCCAACAACTTCAGCACGACATTGCCGCCCAGACTGAACCCAACCAGCGCCACCGCTTGATAGCCCTTCGCCTGCACGTATTGCGTCACGCGCCACAAATCGTCCGTGACTCCGCTGTGATACGAACGCAAAAGCCGGTTGGGTTCCCCGCTGCATCCACGGAAATTCAGGGCCAAGGCATCCCAACCGCGGCGGTTGAAGGCCCGCACCATGCCTCGGACGTATGGCCCGCTTGATGATCCCTCCAACCCGTGCGCCACCACCACCGCACGAACGGGGCTGCGCCCCTTCACCCGCGCCCAATCCAGATCCAGAAAGTCGCCATCCTCCAACTCCAACCGTTCGCGTTGATAAAGGACCTCCGGCACCCGCCGGCAAAACACCGGATAAACCGTATGGAGATGAGGGTTGCGCAGGAACCAAGGCGCTCGGTAACTGGACGGAACAAGCGGCACAGTCGTGTGCTAACTGCCTTACAAGCTCCACCCGGTGCGGTATTCGCGGCGTAGGAATTGGTTGGCGGCATCGGAGTTGGTGATGCGCAAGGCCGCAGGATCCCATAACAGTTTCCGTTGGGTCATTTCTTCGCGCATCTGGGTTCGAAGCGCGACGTTGCCCAGCAACACCGCTTCGGTCAGCGGGCCGGCCCAATCGAAATTGGATCCGCCCGGCTGGCCGCCTTTGGCCGCGCGCACCCATTCCTTGTAGTGACCGATCGAACGCTCCAGTTTCCTGGGCGGCTCCCCATATTCTTTCTCGCGTGCTTCCGGCAACAACCGATACCGCATGCGCTGAGAAATGACCTTGCCTTTGTCTCCGATATATAAGGCCCCCGTGGGACCCAGCTCTTTGCCGTCCTCCAATTCCGCCGGACGCGGTGGGCGCAGGCCGCCATCCCACCAGGTCAACTTCACGGGCGGCAGGTCGCCTCGCGCAGCGAAGTAATACGTGACGGTGGAAGCGAGCGGATAAGTTTCCTCGTTCACCCGGGTGGAACTTGCCTCGACACTTAAGGGCGCGCCCAGCTTCAGGGCGCGAAACACCGGGTCCATCGAATGACAACCAATGTCACCCAACGCGCCCGTGCCAAAATCCCACCAACCGCGCCACTTGAACGGCAGATACGCCGGATGATACGGGCGCGCCGGCGCCGGTCCCAGCCAGAGATCCCATTCCAAGGTATCCGGGACCTGCGGGGTCTCCTGCGGACGCGCTATTCCTTGCGGCCAATATTCCTTGAACAACCCTTGGGAGGGGCGATCGGTCCAAAGATGCACTTCGCGGACCGGGCCGATGGCGCCATCCTGAATCATCTCGCACAAGCGCCTCGTTTCTTCGGAAGCCTGCCCTTGGTTACCCATTTGCGTGGCGACCTTATGTTCACGCGCGGCGCGAGCCACCTGACGGGCTTCCCAAACCGAATGAGTGAGCGGCTTCTCGCAATAAACGTGTTTGCCCAAGCGGATCGCGTGCATCGACGCAAACGCGTGTTGATGATCCGGAGTGGCAACGATCACCGCATCGATGTCTTTCTGTGCATCGAGCATCTTCCGGTAATCCTTCCACGGTTTGGCTTGCGGAAACTTCTTGAAGGTGCCGGCGGCGTGGGCCCAGTCGACATCGCAGAGCGCCACGATGTTTTGGTCCTGTAGCTGGTTCAGGTCGGACCCGCCCTGTCCGGCAATCCCGATGCCGGCCAGATTAAGCTTTTCGCTGGGTGGTGTTTGCCCTCGCAATCCCAGCACATGGCCCGGAACAACCTGGAAGAGTGTGACCGAAAAAGCCGCCTGCCGCAGAAAACGTCGACGCGGCACGCGTAGCCTGGATGCGTTCGTCTTCATGGAACGAGGCGAGGCTACACCCGCGGCGGGCGATCAGGCAATGCGGGTTATGCACCAAACTCTTACCGAACTCCCAGAGCTGTGGCGCGGTCTGGCCGTCTCCCTCTCCCCTCAACGGGGAGAGGGTCGGGGTGAGGGGTGAGAATGGTCCTGATGGCCTATCTGTAAATCGGCATGGATCTGGACAAAAGTTTGAGGACAGCCATCAGCGAAGAAGCGGTCTCGAAATGGCTGGTAAGCTGCGAATTTCGCACGTTCCACTCCCCGTTGAGGGGAGAGGGGGAGCTGCTACTTGGCAGCAACCAGGCGAAGGGCTAGTCGCGATTTCTTGCGGTTGGCTTTGCCGCGATGGATCACGCCGGATTTGGCGGCTTTATCGAAAGCAGAACTGAGAGTGCGATAGGCCTGGTTGGCTTCATCCTTCTTGCCGCTCTTGAGCGCATCGGCATACACGCGTTCCAGGCTTTTCAGGCGCGATTTGACGCTGCGATTTTGCAAATTCTTGCGGGTGCTGTTGCGCATTCGGCGCACGGCGGACTTGGTATTCGGCATAAAAGGCTTTGATCAACTGCTCAGTTCGAAGGCGCACACCGTATCGAAATCGCGCGGGATGTCAACCATTCCGATTCGTGCATTGACTCGTTTCACGCGCGGCGTAGGCTGGCCAACGTGAAGACAGCTTCAGCCGTTTCGATGTTGGCGGTGGTCTTCTGTTCCTTCCTTCTGCCCGGAACAATCAAGGCAGGCACCTGGAATGATCATTTTGCCTCCGCGTTCTTGGTGTCGGATTGGACGGGCGCCCGCGATGCCTTCCGCATCCAGGAAGGCGTGTTGCAGGGGCAAAGCGCCTTGCCGCTCGGTGTGTCACCTCTGAACCTGGTGGAACTTGAGCTCGACTCGACCCAGTGCAGTGTGGGCTGTTGGATCAACGTGGTCTCACCCAACTTGCACGTCTGCACCAAAGGAGCCCTGGTGCTACGGCACAGCGGGAGCAGTGGTTATGTCTTTGCGCTGCATGAGGCAACTCAAACGATTGAACTCTACCGGCTTTCCACGCAGGAAATGCTGCTGAGGCAGCCGGCCAAGATCGAACTGCGCCAATGGTATTATGTGCGCGCGGACCTGCACGGCCCGACCATGACCTTCTTCGTGGATGAGCATCTCATCGGAACTGTCACCGACGCTCTGAATCCGTCTGGGGCAGTGGGGTTGGCGGTTCAGGATGCGGACGCAGTCTGGTTTGATGATTTTACGATCGCAGGCCCGAGAATCGTGGGCAATGTGGATGACGTCGCGATGCCGCAACTAACCCTTGCTCCGCAAGACAACCAAACCAATGTCGTCTTCCGTTTTCTGGCAACTCCGCCGTATGACTACTTTGTCCAGGCGAGCGCCGAGCCGTTTGGGCACGACTGGCAAACGCTGCGAACATTTCGGGCAAAACTGCAGTCGTTTGAGGCGGAGTTTTCTGATCCGATCACCAACAGCCTGCGTTACTACCGGGTTGAGAAAGTGCCATGCTACTGCCGTTAGCGTTCACCGGTCGCTGAGCTCGTCAGTTCGTTGGTTAGATCACGATCCCCTGTAATCTTGGCGCTCCAATCCGGTAGGATATGTTAGCCCAATTTGATTTCGATCCGCATGCCTCTGGCAAGCACCTGTCTGAACTGTGGGGCAACTCTTCCCGAAGCGGGCTGGGAAGGCCTTTGCCCGAAGTGCCTGGTGCGCGTGTCGCTGGAAACGCCCGGTGAGTTCAACAATCCGTCACCTCGTTCAGACGCTTTCGGCGACTACGAGCTGTTGGAAGAAATCGCCCGAGGCGGCATGGGTGTGGTTTACAAGGCGCGGCAGGTCAGTCTGAATCGACTGGTCGCACTAAAAATGATCTTGTCCGGTCAGTTGGCCAGTGCCGCGGAGGTCCAGCGGTTTCGGGCGGAGGCGGCGGCGGCGGCCAACCTGCAGCATCCAAATATTGTCGCGATTTACGAAGTCGGCGAACAGGAGGGCCAACACTATTTTTCGATGGAGTATATCGAGGGGCGGGACCTGGGCCGGCTGATTTCCGATTTGCGATCTCCGATTACCGATTTCAAACAGTCCGCCCGCTGGCTGCAGACCATGGCCGAAGCCATCCATTCCGCGCACCAGCGCGGCATTTTGCACCGCGACCTCAAGCCTTCCAACGTCCTGATCGACGCCCACGACCAGCCTCGCATCACCGACTTCGGATTAGCCAAGCGCCTGAGCCTCTCACCACACGGCAACCCGGAACTCGAAACCCGAGACCCGCAACTCACTCTCACGGGTCAAGTCCTGGGCTCGCCCAACTTCATGCCGCCGGAACAGGCCACAGGCACACGCGGCCAAATCGGTCCGCATAGCGATGTCTATTCCCTCGGCGCGATCCTGTATCACCTGCTCACCGCCCGCCCGCCATTTCTGGCCGAAACCTTGAGCGAAACCTTGCAGCAGGTGCAGCACACCGACCCAATCCCGCCACGCCTAACCAGCCCCGCGGTGCCGCGCGACCTGGAAACCATCTGCCTGAAGTGCCTGGAGAAGGAGCCTCGCCAACGCTACGCCACCGCGCAGGAGTTGGGCGACGAACTGGGCCGCTTCCTCCGCGACGAGCCAATTCAAGCGCGCCCGGTCAGCGCGCTGGAGAAGACTTGGCGCTGGTGCCGGCGCAATCCGGTGGTGTCGAGTCTGGCTGCGGGCATTGTTCTGCTCCTCATCGCCGTAGCGATCGGCTCGCCCATCGCGGCCTTTCGCATCAACCAGGAGCGACGCCGCGCCGAACGCGCCAACCGCGACACGCAGCAAGCCAATCGGAATCTGGCGGACTCGCTGGGCCGTATGCAAATTCAACGGGCAGAAGAATTCTTCACGGGCGACCAAAGCGCGACCGCACTGGGATATCTGGCGCGGGCGTTGCGCCAGAATCCCTCCAACAACATCGCGGCGGAGAGAATCCTCTCGGCGCTCAGCCAACGTCAGTTTGCCCTGCCACTGTGCGAGCCCCTGCAACATCCAGCCCATCTTTACGAAGCTCAGTTTAGTCCGGACGGAGCCCTGTTCGTCACTGCCTGCGACGACGGGAGGGGGCGACTGTGGGACGCTCGGACAGGACGACAGCTCGGGGAGCCGCTCCAACACGAGGGCCCGGTGCTGTCGGCAGAGTTCAGTCCGGACGGACTGCAAGTGGTCACCGCGTCTGTTGATAAGACAGCGCGCATCTGGGAGGCCAGCACCGGCCACGCGCTGACCGGTCCTCTGCAGCATGAGGATGTCGTGCTGGCTGCACGGTTCAGCCCGGACGGCCGGCAAGTCCTGACTTCATCGAAGGACCGAACGGTCCGCCTTTGGGACGCCCGCAGCGGGCAACTGCTGGCCACGCCATTCCGGCATCAGATCTATTCCTTCGGCTGCGCCTGTTTCAGCCCGGACGGGCAACTAGTGGCGGCCGCGTTCTGGAAAACCGTTTGGGTCTGGGACGCCCGCAGCCGCCAGCGGCTGACCAACTCGTTCGAGCACGGCGGTTTGATCTACACGGTCGCCTTCAGTCCGGATGGCCAACGATTGGCCACTGCCTCCCAGGACAACACCGCATGCATCTGGGACCTTCGCACCGGTCAGCGACTGGCCGAGATGAAGCTCCGGAGCTGGGTCTTCGCTGCCGAGTTCAGTCCGGATGGGAAGCAGGTGGTGACGGCGTGTCGAGATGGCACGGCGCGCATCTGGGATGGCTTCGACGGTTCGCTGCTGGTGGACCCGCTGCGGCACGAAGGGAGCGTTTCGTCGGCCCGCTTCAGTGCGGATGGTCAGTGGATCCTCACCGCCTCGGATGATAAGACCGCCCGACTATGGGATGCTCGGAACGGAGCGCCGGCGAGCGAGCCGATCAAACACGATAGTGCCGTCCTCTCGGCGCGGTTGAGCGCGGACAGCCAGCGCGTGGTGACCGTGTGTCGCGACCACGCGGCCTGGTCATGGGATGTGCGGGCCAGCCAGGCCTTGGCTTTGCCGTTACAACACGCAAACGACGTCGTCGAAGCGCAGTTCAGTTCAGATGGCCAGTGGGTGCTCACCGCGTCACATGATAAGACAGCGCGGCTTTGGGACACGCGCACCGGTCAGCCGCGCACAGCCCCACTGGCGCAGGCGGCCCCGTTGAAGACGGCGCATTGCAGTGCGGACGGCCGATGGGTGGTAACAGCGGGGCTGGATGGCACCGCCCGCGTGTGGGATGCTCGCACGGGGTCGCCGCACGGCCCACCATTCCGCCACGACGATTATGTCTGGTGCGCACGGTTCAGCCGTGACGGCCAGCGGGTTGTCACTACCTCAGAAGACAAAACCGCGCGGATTTGGGAGACCGGCTCTAATCCGCCACCAGCCATCGTCCTGCAACACACCGCCGAGGTTCTTTTTGCGGACTTCAGCCCGGACGGGCAGCAGGTGGTCACGGCGTGTGTCGATCGGACCGCTCGCCTCTGGGATGCTCGCACGGGCCGCCTGCAACACGCGTTGAACCATCAAGGCGTAGTCTCTTCAGCCGAATTCAGTGTCGATGGGCGGTGGGTCATCACGGCGTCGGCGGATCACACCGCACGCATTTGGGATGCTCGGACAGGCCAGCCGTCCACGGCACCACTGCAGCATGACGACCAGGTGCTCGCTGCCAGCTTCAGTCCGGATGGCCGGCACGCAGTGACCGCTTCGAAGGACAAAACCGCGCAACTGTGGGATGCCCTCACCGGCCAGGCACTCACCGAACCACTGCGCCATCAGCAGAGCGTCACGGCTGCTCGTTTTAGTCCCGATGGCCAACGAGTGGTCACCGCTTCCTACGACGCCACCGCCCGCCTGTGGGACGTCCGCACTGGCCTGCCTCTGGGCGAGTCGCTGGCGCACGAAGACCGTGTCCTCTCCGCCGAATTTAGTCCCGACGGACAGTGGATCGTCACGGCTTGTTTGGACGGTACGGCGCGCGTTTGGCCGACGCCGAGCTTTGCAGGACCGGCGCCCGAATGGCTCCCAAGCCTGGCTGAAGCCATGGCGCGCCAGCGCTTCAATGCACGAGGAGTCATCGAGCCAGTTCCCTTGGCGGCCCTGTTGACGCTCAAGCGCCAGCTTGGGCACGACCGCGCTTCTGACCCTTACCTAGCTTGGGCTAAATGGTTCATGGACGACCGGGCGGCGCGACCGATTTCACCGCTGTCGCCGGTGACCGGCCCGGAGTTTGTGCACCGTCGAATCGAAGAGGGCACGGCCGGCAGCCTCCAGCAAGCGGTTCGATTATCCCCCACCAATGTCTTGGCGTTGGCCCGACTGTCGCGCCAACTCCTGGCCATGGACATCAGGAAAAGGCCGCATCTACTGCGCCAGGCCGACTTGCTGAGCGGACGGGCGCTGGCATTGGCGTCATCCGAACCGGAGGTCTGGTGGACCCGCGCGGAATTCTTCCGGCGCGCGGGAAAATTTCCCGAAGCTTGGGAGGCCATCCAGCACGCGCGGGCGCGCCCGCCGCTGGAGGCGGATTTTTGGCACACACTGGGACGGCTGTTGGAACGATCCAACCGGCTGGACGAAGCCCACCAAGCCTTCTCCCAGGCCGTTGAACTGGTCTGCGCCAACCCCGACTCTTCGGCCAGCGCGCGAGCAAGCCATTTGTTGACCCGCTCGGACCTGCTCCGTGACATGAACCGACCGGGCGAGGCACAAGCAGATTTTCTGCAGGCTAAGAATATCCCTGCCCGCGATGTCCGCGCGTCGCCCAAATTGATCGATCTGTCGGCTTTCTACAACGCGGCCACCGCTGACGACTGGCACAGCCGCGAAGGCAATGGCAACAATCTGGCCAGCTTGCCGCTCGGATTGGGCACCTTCGCAGAGGTCCAGTTCGATGTGCGCGGCATTGTGCAGCTCGCCAGCTTGGAACTCCGGCGCGGTGTTTATCCCGAACGCGTGGAAGGCATCAGGATCGAGCAGCGTTGTGCCAGCATCCATTTCTTACACAGCACCGGCTGGCACGTCGCGGACGGCACGACCATCGGCCGCTTCCTCATGCGTTACACCGACGGCCAGCAGGCGGAGTTGCCGATTGTTTACGGTCGGGACGTTCGCGACTGGCAGTTCTTCCGCGGCATGCCAGAGGAAACCGAAGGCCCACCCCTCGCCTGGAAGGGAACTCAGACCCGCTGGAAATACGAGCCCGGACGCGCGTTCGGCGTGCGGCTGTACCTAAGCACTTGGCAAAACCCCAGACCGGAGACGCCAGTACAAAGCATCGACTACGTCTCTGCCATGACAGATGCTGCTCCCTTCCTCATCGCCATCACCGCGGAGTAGAACAGGCCGATCGCGAAGCCGTTCGACACCTAGCCGGTCTTCGCGGATTCGCGCAAGCGCTTGATTGGAGCCGCCGAGCCGCTACGACCCGGCTAGCCGCGGCGAAGCGGATTCGAGCGGCAAGCGCCTGCCCACACCGCAGTTCGGGCACGAACGCAAAAACGCCCCCGGCCGCGCTGGGCTCGAATCCGCGAAGTCGGGCTGGCCGGCCCGACGCAGCACCACGGAGTCAGTCCATGAGAAAGAGGGTGTTCTCGCGGTGAGCGTGTTGAATACGCAGCTTTCCGCTTTCGCGTGCATTTACCGTGATGATCCGTTGCGCGCGTTTTATGGTTGCACCGGCTCATTCCCAGTCTGGGGCGTCACTAATCGGTAGAACCGTTTCTCGGCGACCGGATAGGGATCCAGCGCGATCGCCTGCCAATTGGTCGCGCGGGCAGGCAGGTTCGTCAGCGTTTGCCATCGTCCGGCGCCCAATGCCTCGCGCCATTCCACCGAATAAGTTTTGTTCGACACACCCTCGACGAAAAGAGTTCGTTGATCATCGGACTCGATCATCAAGCGGAGCGCCAGGCGGCTCAGGCGATTCGTCGGGATCGTGCCGGCCAGGTATTCCTCGAGATTGCTCAACCCGTCGCCGTCGGGGTCGAGGTTCGCATCGGCGGGATCGTTGCGGTTGAGTCCGTAGAGATTTTCCCAGGCATCCGGCAGCCGATCGCGGTCGCTATCGGCCAGAACGAGCACCGCCGCGTTGGAACTGATCACCCCGGGAGAGGCGGGGTTGGTGACGATGACGCTGAAGAAATTGCTGGTGAACAGAGCGCCGGCCGGGCTGATGACATCGTTGAGGGTAAAGACCAGGGTCGCGTTGGTCTGGCCCGGGATGGTGATGCTGTTGCGGCGCCAGCGATAGCCGGTGGGCAACGACGGATGCATCGGGCTGACTTCCACGGAGAACGTGACCGTGTCGCCTTCCAGTGCCGTTTGGAAGGCGGGTTGAGGTTGGCGCGCGAAAGTGGGACGGACCAGAACCAGGATCGTCGCCGGCCGGGTAATGATGGACCCAACGTCGTCGGTCACGATCACTTCATAGGTGCCGGCCTGATCCAGTTGCGCGTTGGTCAGGATCAGGGTCGCGTTCGTGGCCTGAGGCAGCGGCAGGCCGTTCAACAGCCATTGGTACCGGAGAGGCCCGGACCCGCCGGCAACCACGGTGTTGGTCACTCGCGTCTCTGGCTGCACCGAACGATTGGCCGGGCCATGACTAATCAGCGGCGGCAACGCGACGCTTAAAGTCGCGGTTCGAGTGACCGCTACCCCCGCCTCGTTGAAGACCACCGCGGAATAGCCGCCAGCCTGCTCAGGTTGAACGCCGGTCAAGGTCAGCGCGGCGTTGGTCGCTCCAGCAATGGCGCTCCCCTCGAGACGCCATTGGTAACCCAAAGGAGGCGGCCCATCTGCTCCCACCACAAATTGGGCCGTCCATCCCTGAACCACCCGAAGGTCCGCGGGCTGGCTTAGTATCCTCGGCGGAGTCCCTCCAGGATATGTCCGACCGGGTGAGGGTCGCGCGACCAACCAATTAGCCGGGTCATTTCCAAATTGGCCTCCGCCCAATGACCCGTCGCCGAGCCGTTGCAAGGACAAGCCCGTTCCGTCCGCCCCGTTCGGCCAGGGCGCCGAGTCCGCATAAATCACGCGGTCCACAACAACGTAATCCAACTGCCCGGAGCCCGGCTCCGGAGCAGGCTCGATCACCGGCCGGCTCAGGTCAATTCGATCGGATGAGTTATCCAGCTTGCCGAGATATGGGCCGAGGATCGGAACCGTCGCATCCACGCGGTAGGTGGCGCGAAACTCATTCAAACGCGTTTGGTCAGTCGGTCGAAAGCCGACGACCAAAGCGCGGGCTCCGCCGGCCAAACTGAAATCGGCCGGAAACACAAACTCCACGCCCCCGCGCAGGCGCCACCGATTGGTGGCCGGCAGATCATCGTGAAAGACCACGGGCGCACTGCTGATATTATGCAGCTCGATGTATTCCGCGAGATGATCGTCCACCCTCGCTCCCGCTACGACCCGGTCCGGCGGATGGAACATGATCTCGCTGATAACGATCGGGCCGACCATCGGGCTCAGGTTGGCCAAGCCGAGCGTTGGCGTTGCCGCGGGAAACTGTTCGCGGCCCAGGGTGTCCACATAACGCGCGTAGCTGATCCCCGGCGGGGCCGGTCCAAATTCGAGCCGATGTTCGTAGCCGGTGAGTGCCCCGGACGCGTCGGCCGAAAACAACCAGGCCGTGCCACCGTCCGCGCGGAAGGCGAATCGATTGGGATTCCCCGCCGCGTTGTAGCTCGTCTCGCTGATGACCAACAGTTCATTGGGTGCAAGGATCGTGCCCGCGGGTAAGCGGTACTTGCCATCGGCGTTATCGCTCAGGAACCAACCACCAAGGTCAGCCGGAGCGGTGCCGGGGTTCCACAACTCGACGGCGGCGGGACTGCCATCGGCGGGCCGAAGCAGGATTTCGTTCAAGACCACGGGCGGGAACGACGTCGGCACGTCGAGGGAGCCGGGGCTGCCGTAACGCATCGCGCTGGGGCGCCAGGTCCCTCGCTCACTCCATTGCTCCGGCGAGGTCGGCTGGCGCTGCAACGTGAGCGCAAAGCCAAGACCGTCGGTCACCCGATACCAGTCGTCGCGGTAATTGAAATCGACGATGGTTTCGTCGAATGGCCCATCCAGACGAAGACGTTCTCCATGGTTGTCGAGGGCACCGGCAAAGGTCCCGGCAATATTCGGCCGCTCTCCGTAGCGCGAAACGAAGGCCGCGCGATCGCGCACCACCAACACCGTGGCGCCCGGAGCCAGAGTCGTGAGGGCGCTGCCGGTAAAGTTGAACTGGATGCCGCTGGTGAAACGCACGCCGGTCAGATCGAGAGGAGTTGCGCCTGCGTTCTGCAGTTCCACATACTCGAACTGCTCGGCGTCATTGGTGCTCGCCGGCCCGGCGGGCGGCGGGTGATACATAACCTCAGTCACGATCAGGGCCAGTGGGTTCACGATAAACGTGGCGGCGCTTGGCCCGGACCAGGGACTGCTGAGCGGCGGGTTCCGCGTGCCAGTGAGGTTGCGATGGCCGGGATCCAGGGCGCGCGCCACCACCTTGGCGTTGTTTTGCAATACAATCGGCTGCGTGTAAGGACGCGCCTGAGCCGACACAGCTCCCCCGGGCGCGCGCGGATCCGAGCCATCCAGTGTGTAGTAACCAGTCCCTCCTCCCGGCACGACCATGGTCAACACAAATCCGGGATCGATCCGCCCACCACCGTGGCTCAACCGTGGCGGCGACAGAAAGTTCGTGTCGATGAAATAAGCCCGGTCGGCCAGGAACTTCTTCATCAGATTCACTTCGTTGGTATAACCGCCGCGGGGCGCGGCGCTCTGGCCCCAGCGGGCCTGCTCGCGCGGCTGCGCCTCCAGAACCTGCGCGACCAGGCTATCCACCAACCCCAGCAAGGCCGCCGTTGCCATCGGGCCCCGGCGCAGTTCCTGGTAACGATCGATCCATTGCTGGAAAAAATCCGGGTCACTGAACAATCGGTTCCACCATGGCCCCGGCCAAAAGTCGGCGAACCCCGAGAACGTCGCGCGGCCAATGCCGGGATTAGTCTCGCGTCCGTCGGTGGAGTAAAAAGCCCGATCGAAATCCCACAGCGGCCCGGACACGATCGGGCCGCCTCGCGGCTTATAGAGGAACTCGCTGAGACCGAGCGCATCCACGTTGAGGGCTAGCAATTGAAGCAGGTGATGGTCGATCCACGAACCCGCGTCAATGAAGGCGCGGTAACCGCGCTCGGGGTCCTGAAAATCGGGGCCGGTCAGCGCCGTATAGAACTGCTGAAAATAATTGCTCAGGTAAAGTTTCTGCGGACTCCACGCCGGCAGCTGAATCTCCCGTTCGCGCGGTTCCACGAACAATAACTTCCGTCCAGCCACGTCCAGGCCGATTTCGCCCGGGTCAACGAAATCGATCTTGAGCAGGTAGCCTCCCGTGATCTGCGGCGGATGCACCTGCTCAACTCGCAGCGGATCGATGGCCACGCGTTCGGGCGCCACCTTGATCTTCTCTTCAATCACATAAATCCCATTGTATTGGGCGGCGCCCACGCTGCCGCCGAGCACGTTCAGATAAACTTCAACGAAACGCGTGCGCGGCGAATATCGGCCGATTCGCCGGCTCAGCTCGTGGATGAAGGGGTTATGAATCAGAACCGGCTCCAGGTTGTTCGGCCCATAAAAAACCCAGTCCGAATCCGCCGGCAAGCCCAGCAACGGGATGGCCTGATCCGCATCAAACTCGTCCCAGGCTTCGAAATTCCAACTCTGCTTGGGATAGTTGGCGGTGGTGTTTCCACGCGTGTTGAACCGGGCCCGCGTGACCAGGTCCGGCGGGTCCAACAGCGACGCCCGCCCAAAGCGCGGTTCGAATACCGCCATGGCCACGAAACGTTCCCCTTCCGCCGGCGGACCGCCGCCCCCCATCGTATGCAATAAAATGATCGGCAACTCCGACGACACTTCCGCCGCTCCTGCTCCCAACGCAAAGAACAACTCGCTCGCTGGCGGTCCGGGCAGCAACCCGCCGGCAAAGGACCGCGCACGCACCTGCACTGAATTGCTGATGAGGATGGAACTGGCATACACCGACGACGTGCCGGTAGGCATGGTCCCGTCGAGCGTATAATGGATCTCGGCGCCGGCTATTGGCTGGCTCAAGCTCAGTTCCAAGGCAAAGGCCGCTTGGAATGTGCCGCTCGGTCGCGAAAAATTTACGGCCGGAGCAAAGCCCGTCCCGCTGGCGGAATTGGGTCCGCCTGGAGTAGGAGTCGCGAAGTAGCCAACGGCGGTCGTCTCGAGTCGCGCCCGGCCGTAGGAAGTATCCGATGGCTGGGGTGGGTAAGCAGGAAAAAAGTCGGAGACCACGTTGGTGGCCGGATCGACCAACGCCAGATACTCGCCTTCGCTGGCGAGCTTGAAGTTGGTATGCAGAGGCGCCGTCGGGTTGGTGCGGTTTTTGTCCGAAGCGAACACCACCAAATATCCTCCGGGGCCCAGCAGCACATCCGGGAAAACCCATTTGGTCAGGGCATTGGTGGCATCGGTTAGAAACCAGCCAGCCAGGCTGACCGCGTTCTCCGAAGGATTATAGATTTCGATCCAGTCCGAACTATCGCCATCTTCGTCGCGGAGCACGCCGCTGTTGGCCGCCATGAACTCATTGAGGAACGGCCGTTCCAAGGCCGACAGCTGGCCGAGAGCGCTCCAACCGCCGATGAGCCAGAGGACCACGGTCCGAAACGCGTTGAGACGGCAGCGCTCAGCCACCTTCAGCCGGCGCCAGCCTGGCCGGTGGGCTGCATGAGGAGCCCGTTGCATAACATCCTATTTGACCATGCTCACGCCAATAGACCAAAAGGAGAAAGTTTCTGAAATCGTGATGCATGGATGCCTATCACGATCCGTCGTAGAAAGACAGCCTCAATTGCGCGAGAGTAAGAGTAAGGAGTAGGAGTAAGAATGAGTGGTTGGTTTCCCCCTCTTACTCCTTACTCTTACTCCTTACTCTTACTCCTTACTCCTTGCTCTTACTCCTTGCTCTTACTCCTCACCTGCCAATGACCAGAGTGGAAAAGCAGCAGGCCAGGACGGGACAACCGTGCCTGGCCTGGCGAGGCGCGCGCGAGAGCGGCGCGCGCCTGGAGAAGGGACGCGCTTAAGCCGCCGCCTCGTGATGCACCCAATGGAAGGCGTGCTGCACGAGTTCGGTCGCGTTCTTCAAGTTAAGTTTGCTCTTGATGTACTCCCGGTACGCTTCGACGGTGCGCACGCTCAGATGCAACTGGCCCGCGATTTGGCGGGTGCTGCAGCCTTCGCCAATCAGCCGGAAGACCTCCAGTTCCCGGTCGGTGAGCTGTTCGATGGGGGAACTGACGACCTTGCCTTTACCGTTGGCCATCTGCTGGAGCATCTTGGTTTTCATCCGTTCGCTCAGGAAGATCTCGCCCTGCATGACCTTGCGGATGGCGGCGATGACCTGTTCGATGGCCTCTTCCTTCATGATGTAGCCCAGGCTGCCGGCACGGAGCGCGCGTTCGGCATAGAGCGATTCGTCGTGCATCGATAACACGAGGGTGGGCAACTCGGGAAAACGCGCTTTCAGGTTTTTAATCAACTCGATGCCGTTGCTGCCTTTGAGGGAGACATCGATCACGGCGATATCCGGCGTGAGCGTGCCGGCCAGGTCGAACGCAGTCGGGCCATCCTCGGCCTCCCCGCAGACGATCATGTCCGCCTCGTGGTTGATCAGCCGCCCCAGCCCGGCGCGCAGGACCGGATGGTCGTCGACCAGTAACACCTTGGTCTTGGGTTTACGATTCACCGCCGGTTCGGCCACCTTGGGGGCCGCCTCGGCTGGTTTGGCTTTATTATGTTTGGGATCAGTTTTCATCGATGTTGGGATTAAAGGTGCAGCTCACCACCGTGCCGCCGTGTTGCCCGGGCTGGATCTCCAGCGTGCCACCCACCTTCTGGGCGCGATAGGTCATAATGCGCAATCCGAGGCCGGTCCGCCGTGCGTTCTCGGGCGGAAAACCCACCCCGTCATCGGTGATGCGCAATACAGCTTTGTCGCCGCTCGTACCCAGAAGAAGTGTGATCCGGTTGGCGCGGCCATGACGGACCGCATTGTTGATCGCCTCTTGGGCCAAACGGAAAAGATGCGTCGAAGCATTCTTGCTGTTGATGATCAAGTTGCTGTCGCACTCCACGGTGCACGAGACATGAAACAGTTGCTCGGCCGTGTTGCCCAGTTCCCGCAGCGCTTGGCAGAGACGCGTCGACTCGACTTCCACCGGAAAAAGACCCCGCGCCAGGTTGCGGGTCTGAGCCAATGCTTCAATCACCAGCTTGCTGATCTCGGCGGCCTCCGCGGCTTCCGGCAACTGCTTCGCCGCCAGATTCCGTTCCAGGGCGCGACTCAGAAACGTAATGCCCGTCAGATGCTGGCCGAGCCCGTCATGGATATCCTGCCCGATCCGGGTCTGGACGCGATTGCTGCTTTCCACGACCTCTTTCTCCAAGGTCTCGCGATCGGTGACATCACGAACCACGGCCAGGGCCGTGCCTCCGCCCCGCACCGCCACGCGGGTTTCGAAGTAACGGAGTTTCCCGGGCAGCAGGTACTGGCACGAAAATGTCTGGGTGGCGCCGGTGCGAAACGCTTTCTCCAAATAATGCATCACGAGCTGGCCCGTGTGCGTAGTCAACAGTTCCATGACCCGCCGCCCCACTACGATCTCGGGGCTTAACCCGAACTCGTTGTCTTTGGGCACGTGCAAAGCCAGGATTAATCCGTCCTTGCGAACCTCGAAGATGGGATCCGCCACCGTGGCCAGCAAGGCCTGGTTAAACTCCTCATTCCGGTTCAGACACTCATGAAGACGCGCGATCTCCGCGGTATCGTCGGTCGTCGGGGCCAACGCCGAAATCAGCTCCCCAGGCCCAGCGGCGGGCGCCGCGCCAGCCTTGGCCTTGGACGAAGCGGGCTTGGCACCGACGCTACTGAAGTCCTTTGCCGTAATCATTTGGGCGAAACTGCTCTAAGATGCCTTCTGTGATCGTTCCGTGTCTTAATGTCTTAATGGGGACATCGGCACTTCCTCCCAGAACCTAAGTGAAACGCCCAAGAAAGTTGCTGCTCTCACTGCCGAACGGCATGCACCGACTAACATTTGGACACTTCTGCCCATTCCTCAGGCGCCCGCAGATTCAC
>DATLUX010000222.1:0-3321 GCA_035577805.1 Verrucomicrobiia bacterium | reverse complement strand
TAATGTTGAATGCTTCGCCTTCCTCGAGTCCCTCGAGCACTTGCAAGGCAGCGGCGCGCACTTGTTCCAACTTCTCTCCGGCCATGCTTCCGGAGCGGTCTAGGACCAGGATCACCTCTCGTTTCTGCGCCTGCGCGGTCGGCGCTCTGGCCGGTGCCGGTGCGCCCGCCAGGAGCAGAAAGTAACCGCCGCCGATTTGGGGGTCGGGATACGCCAGCAGCGACGCGGTGATGGCGTCGCTCTGGCGAAGATAGGAAAGCCGAAACGAGCCCGGTTCCGTGGCTGCGTCCGCCGCCAGACGCGCCGTCAGGCGGTGGTCATTGGCGCGGGTCGTTTCCAGCTTGTGACTGGGTGAATAGACCGTGGCGATGGGAGCTTTGGACTTGATGTTGACCGAGATCTTCCATGGAACACGGTACTCGACCGATTCAGTGCGCGGCAGCACGTAATCAACGCGTGCGCCCTCTGCGGGCAACAGATGTTCGTAGATTAAACGCACGCGTTGCCCCCGATAAGGCTCGACCGGAAACACGCTCGATCGGATCAGGTTGTACCCGATGAATTCCAGCAGAGCCGGATCTTTGGTCCGCGCCACGATGTAATCGTAAAGGCGCCGCGCTTCTTCCTTCGGCAGGAGTTGAGCGCTTGGTTCGTGGCTGGCGCCTTGAAAGTCGAACCCACGCAATCCGGCCTGGTCGGGCACCGGCATGATCATTTCCGCCTGCAAACGTTGGGCGCTGGTGTTGGTGAGAAGGATATCCATGGTCGTGGTGGCGACTTGCTCGATCACTTCCACGGAGACGTTGACCGCTGTGATCTGAACCGATCCGCTATTGGCCAAGGCCAAGGGGCGGGTTTGAGGCATGATGAAGTGCGGCATGCTCATCCCCAGACGGTGTTCCTTGACCTGCGCGGGACTGGGCCGAGGGGCCAGGACCAAGCCGATGACCAACAAGCCGGTAGAAATTTTCATAAGCTTCTCCAGGCTATCATCCGCTCAGGCTGTGTCTGTAAACGCCGCGTAAATGAGCCTGGCTGCCCGCAGATGGACGGGGAAGTTGGCCGCAGAATCACGCCGATGAACGCAGATAACGCGGGGAGGAGGATGGAGCTCGGTTCACACTTTGCAAAGTGTGACACGTCGCGGATTCCGACCTTGCGAGGACTTGATTGCGTCTGGCAAGCTGCGGGGCATCATTCAACTCCGCGAGCTTCCGGCATGTTCGATTACCTCCATGGTCTGGGTGGCGCACTTGGGGTGAGTTGGATTCTGGCGTCGGGCGCCGCGGCAGCCGTCAACGGGGCCGCTTCGGGCCAGTGGCCGATCTACGGCGGGGATGCGGCCGGGACGAAGTTTTCTGCGCTCACGCAGATCAACCGCACCAACGTGCAACGTTTGAAGCCGGCCTGGATCTTTCGTTGCGATGACATGCGGGCGCAACCGGCATCCACGATCGAATGTAATCCGCTCATCATCGATGGGCGGATGTATCTCACGACTCCCGGGCTCAAGGTCCTCGCCTTGGAGGCGGCGTCGGGCCGGCAGATTTGGGTTTTTGATCCGTGGGCCGGGCGAGGGGGCCGCGGGGTCAACCGCGGCGTGACTTACTGGTCTGGGGCGGAGGGGCGCCGGATCTTTTTCGTGGCGGGCACGTTTCTGTATGCATTGGATGCGGCGGAGGGGCGTCCGGTGCCGGGTTTTGGCGCGAACGGCAGAATTGATCTGCGTGAAGGCCTGGATCGGGATGTTTTTTTCCTGCACGTCTCTGCGACTTCGCCGGGGATCATTTACAAGGACCTGCTGATCCTGGGCTCGGTGGTCGGAGAAGGCCCGGGACCCAGCGCGCCGGGGCATATCCGCGCCTTCGATGTCCGCGGCGGGGCGCGACGCTGGATCTTTCATACCATCCCGCATCCGGGCGAGCTCGGCTACGACACGTGGTCGTCGAACTCGTGGAAGACGGTAGGCGGGGCCAATTGCTGGGGCGGGATGACGTTAGATCTGGCCCGAGGCTGGGTCTTCTGCGGAACGGGTTCACCGAGCTACGATCATTGGGGCGGCAATCGGATCGGGCAGAACCTGTTTGGCAACTGCGTGCTGGCCTTGCGGGCGGATACAGGAGAACGCCTGTGGCACTTCCAGGTTGTGCACCATGATCTGTGGGACTTCGATATCCCATGTCCGCCGAACCTCGTCACGATCGAGCGAGCCGGTCGTCGCGTGGACGCCGTCGCGCAAGTGACGAAGATGGGACATTTGTTTGTGCTCGATCGACAGACGGGACAACCGCTGTTTCCAGTGGAGGAACGTCCGGTTCCTGGTTCGGAGATTCCTGGGGAACAAAGCTGGCCGACGCAGCCCTTTCCGGTTAAACCGCCGGCCTTCGCCCAACAACGCCTGACGGAAGCGGAGGTCACGGATGTCAATCCGCGCGCCCGGGCGGCGGTGCTGGAGCAGTTGGGCACGATGCGGACAGGAGGTACGTTCCTGCCGCCCGGCGTGAAACGATCCGTCATGCTGCCACAGTTCAACGGGGGCGGAGAATGGGGCGGGGCGGCCTTTGATCCGGAGACCCGCACGTTATTTGTGAATTCCAGCAGCGAAGCGGAATGGATCGCGATGACCGCGGCCAAACCGGCGGCCGAGGTGACCCTGGCGGAACTCGGCAAGATGCTGTACGGGTCGGTCTGCTCGGCTTGTCATGGGTTTGGTCAGGCCCGCAACACGAACGCGCCGTCCTTTACTTCATTGCAAACGGTCCGGGAACGGTTGTCACGCAAGCAGGTCCTGGATTTGCTGGAAACCGGCCGCGGCCAGATGCCGAGTTTTGCCGTGTTCACGGCCTTGGAAAAGCGCGCGGTCACGGCGTTCCTGTTTGGCGACGGCGCGGACGAGCCAGTGCCCGTGAAGGATTTGCATTTGAGTTGGGCCGAAGAGATTCCTTTCGTGGCCACAGGGCATCACGAGTTTCGGGATCCGGACGGATTTCCGGCCAACCAACGTCCCTGGGGCACCCTGACGGCCATTGATTTGGATCGGGGCGAGTTCCGCTGGCAGACGCCGTTGGGCACCTACCGCGAACTGGAGGCAAAGGGAGTGCCTCCGACCGGGACGTTTAACATCGGCGGGCCGTTGGTGACGGCAGGAGGATTGGTGTTCATCGGGGCGGCGATGGACGAGCGCTTCCACGCCTACGACAAAGCGACCGGCCAGTTGTTGTGGGAATTTCAAATGGAAGCCGGCGGGTATGCCACGCCGGCGACTTACGAGATGGGCGGCCGCCAATTCGTGGTCATCGCGGCCGGGGGCGGCGGCAAACC
>DATLUX010000221.1:0-20690 GCA_035577805.1 Verrucomicrobiia bacterium | reverse complement strand
ATTTCCCTTGGCGATCATGGCTTGCGCTTCATCCTGCTTATCAAGCTGCCAATAAGCCATCGCCAACACGCCATAGGCAGGCCCTTGTGCTTCTTTGCGGCGGCTATCGACTGATCGGTTGGCCCATGCCACGGCCTCGTTAAAACGCCCCAAGCGATATTCCGAGAGCGCCTTGCAGACTTCGAAGAAGGGCAGGGCGCCCTTGTTTCCGGCTCCGCGCGTCACGGCCGTATCGGCAAGGCGGCTGAGGATAGTTAGGTCGACTCCTGATGAAGGAGCGAAGAGGCAAGCCTTTGCCACTTGGTCTGCCACGAAAATGTTGGTGGTGTCACCGAACGTCGCAAGAATCCTGTTGCAGAACGGTTCGTAGGCGGAATGGTCCTTCGTTTTCACCAGGAGCGCAGCGACCATGCCATAGCGTCCACTGCTCAAGGGCTGATTCTCGAAGGCACGAGAAGCATCCGCGGCAGCCTTCAGCCATTCGCCACGACGCGCCTCGATGCCCGCCTTCAGACTCAAAAGATCAGCGCTCAAGGGTTTCCGGATGAGTTCCGGAGAAAGCCCCTCTTCCAACTCTCGCTGCGCCTCTCCTAGTTTTTTTTGCGCCATGAGGACGTGGGAGAGGCTGCCCAATTCGGATAGGGCTTGTGGGTACTCGCTTTCTCCTCGCTTGCGCCACAACGCCAGCGCTTCCCGATGCATTTTCTCCGACTCTGCCAATTTGCCGTCTGCTTCCATGGTCTCGGCGAGACTGTGCAGGGTGTCGAGCAGGTTGGGATTGTCCCCGGCGAGCTGCTTGCGTTGCATGGCCAGGGCCTCATTCAAGAAAGGATACGCCTCGGCCGTTTTGCCGCGCTGGCGCAAGCGATCGCCGACCAGGTAGAGCGATTTGGCAATGTCAGGATGATCTGCGCGAAGGATCTTGCGACGCAGGTCAAGGGCTTCGCGTTCCAACAATTCCGCCTCCTTGAGATTGCCGGTGCCGCCTGTTGCCCAAGCCGCATCAGTGAGCGACATGGCCACGCGTGGATCATCGGCTTTCAAAAGTTTGCGACGTATCTCCAGAGCTTTTCGTTCGGTCGCGTCCGCCTGGTCCCACCTGCCTTGGTCGCCGAAAATAATACCAAGATTCCGCAGCGACTGAGCGACCTGCAAACTCTCGCTGGTGAAGAGTCGGGTCCTGATTTCGAGCGCCTCCCGGCTGAGGGCCTCCGCTTCGGCTATCCTACCCTGCTGGGTATAGAACTCGGCAAGATTATGGAGGGAGTCAGCTATCTCCGCGTTCCCGGTTCCGGAGTGCCGCCGAATGGCCAGCGCTTGCTCTAAAAAACCTTCGGCGCCCGACCATTTTCCATGCCTGAACAGCGCCAGCCCCAAGTCGTTCAGGGAACCCGCCGCCGCGGGGCTGTCCGGACCGTAGACCTTCTGGTTAATGGCCAGCGCCGCGCGCTGCATTTCTTCCGCTCGATCAAAATCGCCGATTTCCAGGTAGACCCGGCCGAGCAGACCGCGCAAATCCGCCTCGATTTCGGGTTGATTGGTCAATTTGTGGCCGAGGCGTTCGGCGGTGCGATCGAGAATTGCGCGCAACATGGTGGCGTCCTGCCCACGGGCAATGGACGGGTCGACGCTTTGCAACATTTCTTTGAGGAACCCGGTAACGAGCTGGCTCTTGGCCGCTTCACTGCGGGCTTTGCGCTCGCCGCTTTCTGCCTTGAGCAGCGCATTTTGGGCTTCGCGGTGCGCTTGGCGCTCGTTGGCCAGCGATGCCGAAACGATGATCAAACTTGCGACGAACAGTGCTGCGATCAGGGAAATGCCCCAGAACAACAGTTTATTGCGGAGGACGACCTTTTTGAATTTATAGAGCCGGCTGGGTGAACGGGCGGAGATAATTTCTCCCGCCAAATAACGCTGCACATCCATTGCCAGTCCATGGGCCGTGGCATAACGACGCGCCCGGTCCTTCTCCAGCGTCTTCATCACGATCCAGTCCAAGTCGTCCCGGATGTCATTGATCAGCTTGGCCGGATCCACTTGCGGGCGGTGGGAAACGGTGGTCCGACCTGCCGCCAGAGCGGTTTTCAATCTGGTCGAGGGCCGAACTGGTTCTTCACACGTGATCACGCGGCGAATCTCATCAAGACCAGCATTCAACACTTCTCGCGAATCGAAAGGCGTCGATCCGGTCAGCAGTTCGTAGAGAAGCACGCCCAGGCTGTAAATGTCCGTCCGAGTGTCGACGTCCGCGCCGGTCAGAACGGCCTGTTCCGGGCTCATGTAGGCGGGCGTCCCGATCAGCATTTCAAAACCGGTAAACAACGTTTTTTCCGTCAGGCGCTGATTGGTCGTGGCCTTGGCAATTCCAAAATCAATGACTTTGGGCAGCGCCGTTCCGTCCGCCCCTGTGGTAACCAAAATGTTGGACGGCTTGATGTCTCGATGGATGATTCCCTTTTGGTGCGCATGTTGCACCGCTTCACAAACCTTAATGAAAAGCTCGAGGCGCTCGCGGGTGGTGAGAGACTTTTCTTCGCAGTATTCGGTGATCTTGATTCCGGGCACCAATTCCATGACGAAATACGGCCGGCCACCTTCGGTCGCACCAGCATCGAATACGTGAGCGATGTTCGGGTGATCCATCAAAGCCAGCGCCTGTCGCTCGGCTTCGAAGCGCGCGATCACGCTTTTGGTGTCCATGCCCGGCTTGACCACCTTGAGTGCGACGCGTCGGCGGATCGGCTCCTCCTGTTCCGCCACGAAAACAACCCCGCATCCTCCTTCTCCGATCTGCTGCAACAATTTGTACCGGTCGACGCGGTCACCAGGCTTTTCGCCCGCAGCGACTTTCGCTCTCCCTTCGCTGATCCAACCAGCGGGCGGTTCTTCCAGGAACTCCCCCGCGCGATCGTTGGATCTGAGCAACGCCTCGATTCTTCGGCGCAACTCCTCATCGTCAGCGCAAGCCCGCTCCAAAAGAGCGTCTCGTTCCTCATTCGGAAGGTGAACGATTTCCGTGAAAACTTCGAAGTCCCGTTGGCGGTTGCCGGTCATCGATCGAGAGAGGAACGTTCGCTGGTTTTCGAAAGCAGCTGGCCGACGCTCGCCGCCTCCTCAGCGGCCTCGAGCCCAAATCCGACTGCTAATATTTCTGTTCGCCTTCAATTTCGTTGAGCAGCCAGGCCCGTGCAAACGTCCAGTAGTTCTTGGCTGTTGAAACTGAAATGCCCAGAGCCTCGGAGACTTCCTCATTAGTCAGCCCTGCAAAGTACCTCAGCTTGACCAGCTCGGCTTGAACAGGATGCTCCAGCGCAAGTTTGTCCAGCGCCTCACTCATGGCCAATAGTTGGTCGTCGGCGGACGGAGCAACCAGATTGAAATCCTCAAAATCGACGCGTTGGTAGCCGCCGCCATGACGTTGGGTCTTCTTCCGTCGGGCGCGGTCGATCAAAATGCGGCGCATCACTTCGGCCGAGGCGCGGAAGAAATGCGTGCGATCTTTGAAGGAAGGATTCTGATCCCCAACCAGGCGCAGCCAGGCCTCATGCACCAGGGCCGTGGGTTGGAGGGTCTGGCCGGGAGCTTCCTGCGCAAGCCTGGAGGCGGCCAGGCGCCTCAATTCGTCGTAGACCAGAACGAGCAACTGCTCGGCCGCTCCGCGGTCACCTCCCTCAACGGCAGCCAATATGACAGTGGCATCGCTCATATTATCCACTCGGCGAACCTCGGAACATAATCCATCCATATTCCACACTCCACACCTGTTTTTGCCGCCCTCCAGAGCCAAGCGGTTATTCTGCTGAGGCCAGCCCATGTTGGTTGCGCGAAAGTTTCTCAAGATTGGTCCTTTATTTTCCTTTACGTTTCCTTCGCCGATCTTGAAAACTGCTCCCGGCTTTTCTGCGGCTCCCTTGCTTGGGATGCCTAGCCATTTTGCGCAGTAACGATGCCAGAGCGACGGAGATCGCGGTCTCCTCCAAAAAATCTCCACTCCGATCGTGAGCGCTGAGTATTGCTTGCATTCTGCGCCGCAAATCCTCATCGCCGCCGCACATGCGTTCCAGAAGTGAGTCCCGCTCTGAAACTGACACCTTGAGAGCCTCAGTGAAAATGGCTACTTCGCGCTCTGAATCCCTCTTCATGAATTATTGAATCGTTTGCTGCACCAAAGTGACGTCGAACCGCGCAAGAGTCCTATTATGAAGGTTTTGGCTCGCGAGCCGTTCTCGCTCAGGATCCCGTTTCATAAGGTTTCAGTGATTCAACCGGCCTCAACCAGGGCTCGTCGACTTGGGCATCCGCGAAGCCGATCTGTATACAACAGCGAGGTTTTTCAGCAGAAAGGCCAATGCGATAGTGTGCGTAAGCTCCGTTGACTCCACAATGCGCTTGGCAATTCGGCCGGCGCCGTATTCCATGGAGCGGGAGCGCATTCGATGCGCTTTCGCGAGGAAATTCGCAATCAAATCGCGGAAACCGTCACGACCGCTGTCGAACTGGACGAGGGGATGCGCCATTTCGGAACTGGAGGCGGAACTCGAACAAATCAAGGGCAAGCGCGGGCCGGACCATTGGGACGTGATCGATGCCAAGGGGCGCCTGGCGAGGGCCTACTACGACGCGCTGCAATTTCAGGAGGCCGACCGCTTGTTGCAGGAAAGCCTGGCCGCGTTGCGCCGCGCAACCTCTCCGCCGGCCCGCCAGTTGTCGGAGACGCTTGGCTTGATCGGAGAATTGGAAGTGACGAGGGCCAACTTCACCAACGCCGAAGTCGCGCTGCTCAAGGCGGGAAGGATTCCAAACTCCAGTAAAGCGGATGAACGAGACCGCACCCGCGCTCAAAAGCGTGGCGGCGATCGAGCGCACTCTCCGTGCTGAGCAAGGGTTTTGTCCCCACTTCCCAAATGAGGCCAACCGGGACGCAACCAACTTGACTAGTAACGCTACGAAGGCGATAACACGAGCCACTCGATGCAGTCCAACCAGCCAGACACGCCCAGCTTAAGAAAGAAACATATGAATGTATCCGCTCGCCTCCGCGCTTGGGCCGTGCTGAGCATTTTGGCTTGCGCCCCGTTGGTCAACCGGGCCGCCGAGGAAGCGGCGGCGCCGGCGCCTGAAAAGAAAAGTCTGCCCTGGGAGAAAGGTTCGGTCAGCTTCGGTGGGTTTGCGGCGGCGTTCGACAGCACCGTGTCCTTCGGCCGCTCCCGCACCGGCGGCGTCAGCTTCAATGCCGAGGACCTCTTTGATCTAGACACGAGCCTGACGGTCCTGCGGGTCGACGCGATGTACCGTCCTGGCTCGAGTCTGCGTCATCAGGTTGATTTCTCCTATGGCGCCTACCATCGCAGCGGCAGTACAACCCTATCCAGCGACCTCACCATCGGCGACATCACCTATCCCATCGGCGCAAAAGTCGATACGGTCTTCAACTTCGATATCATCCGAGGCACCTATTCGTATGCTCTCTTGCAGGATGATCGGATGCGCGTTTCGCTTGGGCTTGGAGTCTATGCTGTTCCCTTGAAAGTCCGGATTGAGGGGCAGACCACAGGGGGTCATGAAGCGATTGAAGGCGCCAACACCACTCTACCTTTGCCGGCGCTGGCCCTGGGCGGGCAGTTTCAGCTCATCCCCAAATTGTTCCTCTATACGGGCGTGGAGGCCATGTATCTCGAGATCAGCGATTTCAAAGGCTCCCTGCTGGAAGCCAACGTCGGACTCGAATACCGGCCTTGGAAGCATGTCGGCTTTGGATTGGGCTACAACAGCATGTCGGTCAACGTCGAGGGAGAAACCACCAAGTCCAGCTATCCAGGCGTCGATTTTCTCGGAAAGATCGGCGTCCGCTACAGCGGGTTGATGCTCTACGGAAAGTTTACGTTCTGAGGGAGCCAACCGTCCCTGCTCCCGTTCTTAAGGACTGTGATGCAGACTGCTGTGGATGTTTTCTTCAGAACTCAGAGCGGGGTGAAACTGAGCCCCAGCCGATTCAACAAAAGCGTTAAATCGTCGCCTGAAGCAGGAAGGCATTGGGGGATCTTTGCCCGGCGTTGTTTGGTCCACGGATCGGCCTGGGCCATCGGATTGGGGACGCCATTTTTTCCCAGCAAGCGCTGCCATTCCGAGCGGTGGGTGCGATCATAATTTTGCAACAAATCCCACGGGGCATCCTCTCGCAGAATCTTTCTCAAGGTCGCAGCCAGCTCGGCAGCCTCCTGCAAACCCACGTTCATGCTTTGCATCCCGATTGGTCCGGTTTGGTGGGCGGCATCGCCCGCCAGCCAGCAGCGATTTCTGCCGAACTGGGTTGCGAGCCGATGCTCAAATTGGACGTTCGCGGACCAGAGGAATTGCTCGACGTTCCCTTCAAACCACGGAGCGCGCTGCCGCAGCAGCCGTTGCAGGTGATGCCGGCGGTCGTGTTCGCTGGGTGCTTCTTCGATCACGAACGAACTCCGATCCTTTCCGGGAAACTCGCCGGGCTCCTCCACCGGACTCTTTTGGAAAGCCCATCGGCATTTTTTGTCTGAAAAAGGCCACATCACGCTCGTGGTGGTGTCGCTCAGCACGACTCTCATCTCAGGGTCGATTTTGCGGTCGCACTCAAATTCATAGACCGTAAAGAACTCTGGATCGCCCAGCTTCTCGTATTGAATGTCCAGACGCCGCCTGAGAAACGAATCGTGTCCGTCGGCGCCCACGACAAACGCCGCGGTGGTAGAGAGCTTCTTTTCCACCACTCCCTCCCATTCTGCCACGATGTAGCCCTTGGCCGTTTCAGTTAACTTGTCGATCGTGGCCAGGACAGCGCTGCCGTCCGTGTTCAGATCCGCCAGGCGATGTGCCCAGTGGACGCTGACGTGTTCCATGCGGCTGAGCCTTCGCTCGAGCAAATCTTCCAAGGCACTCTGGGGCAATACCAGGACGAAGGGAAACTCCGTCGACAACTCCGAAAGCTTCAGTTCGGCGCGTCGCGAGTTGCCTTCGTAGAAGGCAATCGTATCAATGCGATGGCCGAGTTTGAGCGCTTCAGCGGCAATCCCTGCCTGCTCGAGCAGTTTGAGGGTGTGTGGATGAAGAGCGCAGGCGTAGCTGTGGCCAGCCGTGCGGGATTCCTTGTCAATCACCTTGACCCGGATTCCGCTCTCCGCCAATCGCAGCGCGCAAAACATGCCCACCGGACCGGCTCCAACTACCAGCACTTCAGTTTGATCTTGTCGTTGCATGGTTCGGTGCCTCAACCGAGGCTTCCTTTTCAATAGACAGCAAACCAGTTCGAGAGGCCTTCCTGTTTTTGCCGGATACTCCACGGTTCTTGCCCAGCTCCGACCCCATCCATCCGAGGCTCGACGCTCCTCGATCAGAGTCTCAAGCTCGGATTCGTTATGCCTATCTGGTCAAGACGACGGAGGACACGACACGCTATTGCGCGGGCACCGCGTGGGCAAAATAGATATACAACTATTACAACTATACGATCTGTGCCTCACAAATCATGACAACGCCGCCGCTCATTTTGATTGCTGCCAGTGGCATTTACCTGGTCGGGTTGATGGTCACCGCCTATTTCACGCGTGCCACCCGCAAACGCATCATCGGTGCCTTGAGTGGAGGCGTGGCTGTCGCCGTTGTCGGTGTGGCCATCGAGTGCCTGGCCCATGCCAGGGGTTGGTGGCGTTATCCCTTCATCGGTACGGCCTATGGTCCGCCGCTGATTTATCCCATCGTGGTGCTTGCATTTGCGGCCCTGGCTCTCATCGGCTGGCGCGTGACGCGCCGTTTTGGATGGCGCGGGCAGGCCCTGTTCCTCAGCGCCGTCACGATGCTGGGCACGCTGCGCGATTACCGGATCGCGGCGTGGGTTCCGCAGCTCATTGAGTTCGCGCCGGGCCTTGGAACCGTGCTGGTGGATGCTGGTTGCTATGCAGTCCTGCTGACCCTCGCGCAAATCGTGATGCGCTTCGTTTCCGGCCCGAATAGAGCCGGCATAGAATTCGTACGCTAGAGACACGATGAATCGCTTTTGCCCGACGCCGCAGAAGCAGTGCAGTGCCTCGTGCATCGCTCGATTCAGACAAGGGCACTGGCTTTTGCTTCCTGCTATTTCGATGATGATGCAAGCAGGCTTGGTCCGAGCCGCTCCGACTGAAGTGAATAGCGCCGCGAAGCAATACCTCGGTCTGTTGGAGAACTTCGCAGGCTTCGCGGAGCAGCATTGGAATGAGAAGGAGCAGAGTTACGACGCCAAGGGATCAGGAGTGACCTGGGCGCGTGGCAACGGAGGCATGTGCCTAGTGAACGCAGTGTTGCTCACGGAGTTTCCAGACAAGCCGACGTTCTCACCGCGGAAAGTCCCGCGTACCGTGATGCTGGATCACATCCGGCGCACGCTGCGTTCCTTGTGCCTGAACAGCAAAAGCTGCACCGATGCGCGGGCGACGAAACCGGGCACCTGGGGTGGCGCGGACGACGGCGGCGGCGGCCACTGGCAGGCGGGGCTGGAAACCGAGCACTGGGCGCTCGCCGCGCATCTGCTCGCATCCCAGCTTGACGAGGACACGAAGAGGCTCGTGCGGCAGGTGGCCACGGCGGAGGCGGATCTGGCGGTGAAGAAAATTCCGTCGGCGAAACGAGGCAACACGGCAGCGGACGATTGCGTCTGGAACGCGGGCGTCCTCGGTGTCTGCGCGGCGATTTACGTGGAAGATCCGCGTGCAGCAAAGTGGGACGAGTGGGCGAAACGCTGGGCGCTCAATGCGGAGTCGCGCGAAGTGGATCGCCAAAGCCAGCGAAGGATCGACGGCAAACCGCTGGGCGAGTGGCTCGTTTCCACCAACGTCTTCGCGGACCTCACGATGGAGAATCACAACTTCTGGGATCTGCCTTATCAGACGAGTTTCGCCGCGCTCGTCGAGCCGATACTCGCCTACCATTTATGCGGTTGGAAAACCCCCGAGGCATTTCATGCGAACGCGCTGGAGGAGGGCAACGAGATTCTGAGATGGCTCGTCATGCCCGATGGTGACCTGCTGTGTCCGCAGGGGATTGATTGGGCCGAACGCGACGTGCAGCATAGCTGGGCTTTCACCGAACTTGGCACGTTCCTGGACCAGCCATGGGCGCGGGCTGCGGAGGCGCGCTGCTTGAAGCTGCTGACGAAGCGGCAGAGCGTATTTGGCGACGGTTCGATTCGCGCGCTCGATTTCGGTTACGAGACCGATCTGGCCGTCATGTGGGCCTTCAGCTTTCTGCTCCACAAGCATTTTAGCAAAGCAGACAGCGGCCTTGCATTCGATGAGCCACGCGGTGCAAAAATATTTCCGTTTGTCGCCGCGGCGGTTTATCGCACGCCGGATTTGGTGTCCTCCGTAACGTGGTTCCGTTCGCGGCAGGCGGTGCTGGTTTCGCCCAACAACCTCGACATGCTCGCGGACCGGCCCACGTTCACCCGTTACGACGCCGAGAGCGGTACCGGCTGGATTCTGCTTCAGGGCGACAAGAGACACCGGACGCTCCGCATGACGGGCGAGCCGCATATCGCGCAGAGCGGTGGCGCGCTTGCCGTGAGCTTCAGACGGGAAGTCCCCGGGTTTGTGCGTCAGGATATCGGATACTGCGCGCTACCCAGCAGCGAAGTCGCGGTGTTTTCCAGATGGCAGGCGCTCAGGGAGATTGAAGTGGCGGAACTGGTGGACCATCCCTTTCGCTGGGTGGAAATCGACACGTTCATCTCTAAACCCGCCGCGAAACAAATCGCATCCAACGGGTGGATCATCGACGGCAAACTCCAAATTAGAATCTTTGACGCCGCCTCGGGCGAACTCGCCAATGATGGCCTGAACGGCTCCGCCCGCCGCGGCTTTTCCGCCAAGGCCAACGAAGTTCTGCAAGACAGCGTCTGCGTTTACCAACCACTCGCAATCGGTCGTGCAGTGAGCGACGCGAAACGCGAGGCGCACACGGTGTGCATCGGCGCCTGGCGCATCCAACAGGAAGGGGATGGCAGGCTGTCGGCGAAGAAAGCGGACGAACCCTGATTGGACCTGCTCTCAGCGAATTAGCCGCGCATTGGCTACGTCTCGCCCCCACTGACGCGCCGCATTGAGACAATCAATGCCAATCCAAAATCATCAATTTCCCAACCGCCCATTCAGCCGGCAGAGTCGCGCCCTGAAAAAATTGATCCATCGCCATACCACAGCGGTCCTCGCCGCCCTTCTTTTCAGTCGACTTGCCGGCTTTGCTCAAGTCCCGCCCGCGCCGGAGCGGATTGGTGTCTATGATTCGCGCGCAATTGCCGTGGCCTACGCCGGGTCTGCGGGACAGGTAAAGAAGAAGAAAGCGCTGACCGCGCAATTAAAACAGGCCCGCGACACGGGCGACACCAACCGGGTCTTGTGGCTGGAAGCCGAAGGACGCGCCTGGCAATCCACCCTCAACCGGCAGGGATTCGGCACCGCGCCGGTGGACGATCTGCTCGCGGAGATCGCGGGCGACCTGCCCGCCATTCGCGACGCCGCCGGCGTCACCCGCATCATCTCCAAATGGGACAAGGCCGAACTGGCGCGGCACCCACGCGCCGAGTGGATCGATGTGACGATGGAGCTGGTTGATGCCTTTCAGCCGAGCGCAACGCAGCGCCGCCGCGCTCAGGAGATTCAGATGACCAGGCCGCAAAAGACCATCAACTGAAACCCCGTTTCCCGCCCACACTGCATGCATTAGCGCCGTCCTTCCCACAAGGTGCCCCGGCGCTGGTGCCTCACAGGAAAAGAATAAGGCAAGAATAAGGGGACAGGTCCGAAGTTTGGAAGGTTTGGAAGTTTGAAATCCGGGTCGCGTTCTCTGTGGTAGCGCGCAGAGAGGGACTAGAAGCAACGAAGAATAATGGGACAGGTCCTCAAATAGGGCGAGGGTTCAGCGAAAGTGGGGCGAGCACCCAATAGACCGCAACGGGATTCTGATTGATTGTGCAACCCGGCCGGGGGGTTTCGGCTTGCTGCATGACACCTTTCGCGTGTCGTGCGAACGACGCCGGTCCCGTCGGGTGCGCGCAACTGGAATCTGGCCAAGATGGAAACCGAGATGGAAACGACCTCCTCCGAGGTGCGGAGCTTTGAGAAAGAATAAAGGGACAGGTCCATTGAAGTCTGCAATCGGGAATCAACTCCTGAAAACGTTAGACCTGTCTGAACTCAGGGGCCAGCCTCCATTCACTCGCATAAAGCAGCCGCTACAACTTTCGTGACCATGCGGGCTTATCGCTTGCGACGGTTTTGATTAGCCAAGCTAACTCGTTCGCCGCGATTCAGCTTGACTTGAAAGAGGGCTCGCTTTATAAAGCCGATACTTTCCTACCAGCTTCTACTTAAGGAGTAGAGGTCTAGCCCCCAATGTTGCGACTGCGACAGGCCGTTATTAGGCACTGTGGCAGCGCCAAGCAATTTGCAGCACGGGTGTGCTGCAATTAAGAACAACACAAAACAAACCAAAACCAGAAAGGAGATTAAGATGAAACATCTAAATCTCGAACTCGAAAAGCTGGAGCAACGCATCGCCCCCGGACGCTGTGGTGTGGGCGGGCACGGCTCGGGTGGCAGCAAGAGCGGCCACTCCGGCAGCGGCGGCAGCAAGAGCGGCCACTCCGGCAGCGGTGGCTCGAAGAGCGGGCACAGCGGCGGCTCCAAGGGTAGCTGCTAACGGGGCGCACCTTGAGAGTCACCGATAGCCAGGCGCCAGTGTGAACAGGCACCTGGCTGTGTCACCCCAGGTGACGGGAAGGCTGCCGGAAAATCCCGGCCGCCTTCCTCACGCCAACCTGGTCCGGCACTTTGAATTGAATCAATCCACGAAGATGACCGCAAGCCAACCCAAACTGAGAAGCGATCTCGAATTGCGCGAGCAAGTCTCGGCTCAGGGCAGGGTCACCGTCATCAAAGATCCTGTGAACGGGGAATTCTTTCGTTTGCAGGAGGCCGAGCAGTTCATTGCGCAACAACTGGACGGGGCCACGCCACTGGAAACCGTCCGCAGCCGGGTGGAACAGAAATTCGGCGCGCCCCTAGAACTGGAAGCCCTGACGGAGTTCACCAAGACCCTCGACCAAAACGGGTTGCTGGAGTCGGAAGAGAGCGGGCCCAAGCGACGCAGCAAGCGGCGGCGGCTCAGCGGCAACCTGTTGTATCTACGGTTGAGGTTGTACGATCCGCAGCGTCTCTTTGATCGCCTGATCCATCGGGTCGGATTCTTCTTTACTCCTTGGTTCGTGGTCTTATCGGCCTGCGTGATCGGCACGGCCGCCGCGGTTGCGGTGTTTAATTGGAGCACAATCGTTTGGGAAGTCGCGCAGCTCTACACCCCTTCAACTCTGCCGTTGCTGATCGCGGTCGTGTTCACTCTCGTCACTGCCCACGAGTTCGCGCACGGCCTGACCTGCCGGCATTTTGGCGGCGAGGTCCGGGACATGGGCTTTATGCTGATCTATTTCCAGCCGGCCCTTTACTGCAATGTGAGCGACGCGTGGCTTTTTCCCAAAAAATCACAACGGCTGTGGGTTGGTTTCGCCGGGCCGTTCTTCGAGCTTTTCCTCTGGGGGCTGGCCACGATGGCTTGGCGCGCGACCGAGAGCGGGACCTGGATCAATCAGATTTCGCTCGTGGCCATGGCCGTGTCGGGAATCAAGACGCTCTTCAACTTTAATCCCTTAATCAAACTCGATGGTTATTACCTCCTGAGCGACTGGCTCGATATTCCGAACCTGCGGAGAAAATCGTTTCGATATCTGGGTGATTTTTTGGGAAGCCTCGGGGGCCTGGCACGCCCGCTGCCGGAAGTGCCACGGCGCGAACGGCGGATTTTTCTGGCCTATGGGCTGATCGCCTATGGTTTCTCCATTTCACTTCTTACTTACGTCATCCTGACGGTGGGTAAATTCCTGATCTTTGAACAGCAGCGGATGGCGTTTCTCCTGTTTACCGTCGCCGTCGGTCTCCGGTTGCGCAGAAGATTCGGCCGGCTGTTTCCCGGGAAGCCCAAACGCAAAGCAGCCGGCCCGGTCACCCCACCTGTTCCTAACGGCGAGCCGACTGATCCAGCCACGCCAGGAAAAGCGACGGTTCCAGCGAAAGTGTCGTCGCGAGAGTCCAAACGCCGCTTCGCTAAGCTGTGGCGAGTGCTTCTAAAAGTGGCCGGAGCGACCGCCCTGGTGCTATTGCTCTTCTTGGGACGGACTCAGTTGAGGGTGGCAGGTTCCGTCAGTGTTCTTCCTCACGATAACGCGGACGTGCGGGCGGAGATTGACGGCATCGTCGAGGAAATCTACGTGGACGAAGGCCAGGCCGTCAGCAAGGGCGATCTGATCGCCAGGCTGTTTGACCGTGACGTGCGCGCGGAGGCGCAGAAAATCCAGGCGCAAATGGACGAGGGCCGGGCCCGACTCAAACTCCTGGAAGCCGGCGCCCGGCTGGAGGAGACCCAACTGGTGCAAGCCGCCATCGCCACGGCGGACGAGCAACTCAAGTTCAAGAGCGCCCGGTTGGAACGCGATCGGCAGCTCTACGAACTCAAGTTGCTTTCCTTGAACGAATACCAGGAAACCGCACGCGATGTCGCTGCGCTGGCGGGCACTCTGGCTGAGGCCAAGCGCAAGCTCGACCTGCTCCTGGCCGGCAACCGGCCTGAAGAAATCGAGGCGATGCAGGCCAGCATTGCCAGCCTGGATACACAGCGCCGTCACCTCGAGGAGCAGTTGCAGCTCATGCGCATTGTCAGCCCGGCGGCCGGAATCGTGACGACGCCCTCGCGGCTATTGAAAGAGATGAAATACCGGTTTGTGCCAAAGGGAGAGTTGCTCGCCAAGGTCCATGACTGCCAAACGATCACCGCCGAGATTGCCGTTTCGGAAAGGGAAATCGCCGACGTGCACATCGGGCAGATGGTCGCCCTGAAAGCTCGCGCGTATCCCAACTGGCTGTTCGCCGGGAAAGTCACCGAAATCGCCACCGCCGCCCAGGGGGCGACGAGTGCCAGCGCCAACCCTCCCAAAACGGGTCTCAGCCTCAGCCCTTCGAGCGACTCCGGCAAATACGCCACCACGATTCTCGTGACCACGGAAATTGACAACAGCGCGGGCTTGCTGAAACCGGGCATGACCGGCATGGCCAAGATTTCTTGCGGCGAACTCCGGCTCATTGATCTGATCACGCGGCGGCTGGAGAGGACAGTCAAAGTCGAATTCTGGTCTTGGTGGTAGCCGTGAGAGAACCGCAAAAACAGATTTACAAACGAAAGGTTAAACCATGATTGCATCACGGGACCTAGGAAATGCCCGCACGGACCTGGCCTTGGCAGCGAAGGAGCCGAACGGGACGGTCGTTAAGCCAAAACAAAGTCAAAACACGACCATGCCGGAGTTGGCGGACGAAAGTCTGTATCTGATCGGGCGGCCCACGCTGAAACAATTTATTCGCTTCGTCAAACGGGAAGCCATCGCACCGACGGACGACGCGACGCTCATCGAGGAATGGCAGGCAGCGAAGAATCATATCCGCACGCTCGAGAAAGAAGAAGCCGGCCATGCCGATCATCCGGTCATCAACCCGATTGAGGTCGGTGGGAAATACAAACCGCTGTTGGTCGAGTTTCTCAACGATCCGCTGGTGCGGCACGGATTCAACACCGTGCCGACCGAGGTGGCGTTCGTCGAACTCGACCGCTTGGTGGTGTATCAGCATCATATTGATCTGACCTTCGTCCGGCACCTCCAACAGAAGCTCGGACCCACGCCCAGCGACGAGGACATTTTCCGCACCTGCCTGCCCTACGATCATCCCCAGCCACCGGCCAAGTGGTCGCGCGTGGATGACGGCACTTTCGTCTTCTTGTCGCCCTCCAACGATATGCGGTTCCTGGGGCCCATGCGGCTCCGGTCAGGGAATCTTCAGGACTACCCTCCACCTGGCGCGCTGGTGGGTGTCCTCGGCCTGGCCGTCGGCTTCGGCTGCAATTTCCTGAATGCCATCCAGGTGGAGAACCGATTGATCCTCAACAACGGAAGTCATCGCGCTTATGCGCTGCGGGATATGGGATTCACCCACGTTCCCTGCGTCGTTCAGCATGTCTCCACGCGCGACGAACTGGACCTGGTGGCGCCTGCCCCCGTCCGGCGCGATCCGGACAACTTTCTGAAAGGCACACGACCTTCGATGCTCAAGGATTACCTCAATCCGAAGTTGCGCAAAGTGCTGCCGGTGCATCGGCGACTGAAACAAATCACGGTCAAGTTCGAGGTGAGTGAAGTGTCCATACCCGCGCTTTGAGCGAATCCCATCAAGTTGTGGAACCAACCTCAGCGCCAGACCTGGACCATACCAACAGCGCCATGCTTGCGCCGCCTCCTGACCCGCCTGAAAGAGCGATCCCGGCGACCGGGTCGCCGCCACCCGATTCAACGGAACGTTGGAAGGCATGGGACAGATTCCTGGAAGCGACGCCCGAGACCGGTTTCATGCAATCGTCGTGGTGGGCGGAATTTCGTCTGGCCGCCGGATACGAACATTTCGCGGCTATCCTCAAACATCGGAACGCCATCGTGGGGGGCGCGGTGGTCATGAAGTTCTCAGTGACGCCTCAGAGCTGTTTTTATTATGTGCCCGATGGGCCGGTGCTCCCTCCAGACGAATCGGCGGCGGGCGAAGTCTTCGCCGCCATCCTCGAGGCCATCGAGGACCGGCGAAAGACCGAAGCACAAATGGTCAGCCATCTCCGGATTGAACCGCGCTGGCAACGTCTGCCGGGGTTCGTGCGCGGATTCCGATCCGTAGCGGAGTTCACAGACAAATACAGCGAGCCGAGAAACACGCTCTGGATTGACCTGCTCGCTTCGGAAGAGGGCATCCTCGCCCAAATGAAACCCAAAGGGAGATACAATATCCGGGTGGCGCAGCGGCACTGCGTTAAGGTGGTTGAAGACACTTCCGCGCAGGGTTTGGCCGATTTTCTGAGCATCTACCAGGCCATGGCTGCCCATCAGGGAATCCAGCCGAAATCTGCGAGCTACTTTGAAGACCTCGTCTCCACGCTGTGGTCCGCGCAAAAAGGTTCCTTTTTCTTCGCCGAGTATCAAGGCGCACGACTCGCCGCCGCCCTGGTGGTCTATTTCGGTAAACGCGCCACCTATTTCTTCGGTGGCTCGCTCAACCATCATCGCCACGTCATGGCGCCGTACCTACTTCACTTCGAAATCATGCGCCGGGCGAAGGCGCTGGGTTTTGCAGAGTATGACCTCTGGGGCGTCGCGCCGGCAGAACAGTCGGATCATCCGTGGGGCGAGATCAGTGTATTCAAACGCAAGTTCGGCGGGGTGGAACTCAAGCTCGTGCCGACTCTCGATTACGATTACGACGCGGCGGCCTACGCTCAGTACCTGGCCGGACAGCGTGACTCTGGAGACAAAGGTTTCCGGGCCTCTTTGTCGTCACCGTCTACCTCCAGCCCGGAGAATATGAACGAAATATGCGCAAGATAAATCTGTTTACGGATGTATTGCCCACGCCGCTCTTTCTCCGGCTGGTGCGTGCCGTCCGAAAGGTTGGAACGGAACGGCTGGCCGAAAGTTATCAAACCAACTTCTGGTTCGCGACGGACGCCAAGCCGAGGAATATCGCGGAAGAGGTGATCACTCGATTGTTTCCTCTGGTGCGGCCAGGACCCAAGTGCATCGGAGTGGAGTGGTGGCTGGGACGGCTGCCGTATGGAAAATCGCTGCCGCTGCATTTCGATCGCGATCTGGCCCTGGAAAAACAGACGGGACAGGTGGCGTGTCCATTGTGGGCCAGCATCCTTTATCTGAACCACTTCCCGTCCAGTCCAACCCTGGTGCTGGATCAGGTCCTGGGTGACGATAAACAATCGTTGGTGCCTCCGAAGGCAAAATATGGCCGGGCGCTTGAGCCCGTGCCCAACCATTACGTGGTTTATCGGGGCAACCTCTACCATGGCGTGGTGGCCAACGGAGATGGAAACGGGCATGTCCCATCCAGCCCTTCCAGGAAAACGAAGAAACCTTCCGAAATGCGCCTGACCCTGTTGATCAATTATTGGGATCGGCGTCCGTTGCCTCCGGTCTGTCGCGACTACGATGGCACCGTCTATAAGGCGCTGGAGGAGGCGTAGCGGCTTGGCCTGCTAGGGCCTAAGCGATCCGGCGTCTGCTGTCATGGTCGCCCGGTTTTGGCGGGCTCTACAATGGAAGCAGGACTATCAAGACCTTTAGGGAGGGCCCTGCCAAAATAGCCTGAGGCAAAACGAGGCGGCTTTGCTTTTATTCGGTCTGTCTCAGCCGGAAGAATTGGTATACGGACTGGTCGCGGCGGGAAGGTTGGTGAACGGGTTCGGTGACGGCGGGCGCGCTTTGCAAATTGAATCCGGCATTGATCCAGCTCAGCACTGGAAATAAAGAATAAGAAGAATAAAAAGAATAAGGGAAAAAGAACACAAGCATCCCATAAAGAATAAAAGAATAAGGGGACAGGTCCGAAGTTTGGCAAATTCGTCGGTTCCCGCTCCGTGCGCAGTCAAAACGCAACTTGTCGGATGAGGGCCAGAGCCCTAGCATCTCTACTCGATTGCCGAACAGCTCAAAAAGGCCGTCCAACCCGTCCCAACAAGTTGCGCACCAACACGAGCGGGAATGAGTCTGAGCGTAGCAATAGACATTGTTGAGACTCAATGGGCACGACAACATGAAAACCCCAGGCTTCCAGACGGGCTCCGAAACAAGACAGGCCAGACCGGTGCGCAGGCCCGGAGGGGCCGGCGTTATCCGGCCAAGATCTTACGTCATCCTGGCCATACTACTGAGCCTCTCCCTGTCGGGCAGTTCCTCCCGTGGCCAGACGAACTCAGCGAGCACTCTCCCCGCGACCCCGCCTGCCCCGCCTCCGGCCGCCCCGGCGCAACGAAGCGCCTCCGAGTTGGAGAAACTCGCCATGCCGATCGCGCTGCATCCGGATCAGCTCGTCGCCATCATCCTGCCTGCGTCCGCCTATCCACTCGAGATTGTTCAGGCCGCGCGGTTCGTCAAAGACACCAACAATATTCCCAAGGTGGATGAGCAACCCTGGGACGAGAACGTCAAGGCCGTCGCGAAGTTCCCGGAATTGATCACCAAAATGGATGCGGATCTGGCATGGACCATCAGCCTCGGCCAGGCTTTCGTGAACCAGTCTAAAGAGTTGATGGATACAATCCAGGCCCTCCGGTCCAAGGCTCAAAAGGCAGGGAATCTCAAAACCACAGCTCAACAAATCGTCACGGTCACAAACGTCGTCGTGCTGCAAACGAACGTCACGGAAGTGGTGCACGTGACTAAAGAGATCATCGAGGTGGTGCCCGCAAATCCATCCGTCGTCTACGTGCCCAGCTACCCACCGTCGATCTATTATCCGTGGTATCCGTACTATGCCTACCCGGCGCCAGTGTGTGCGTTTGGGGTCGGTTTCGCCTGGGGGATGGTCTGGGGAGCGGCCTGGTCGCACTGCAACTGGCATGGTGGGTCTGTGGACATTGACATCGACAGCAACCGGAACGTCAACAGGAATACGGATCGCAACACCGCGCGCGCGTCAGACCGGATGAATAATACCGGCGGCCGGGGCGGGTCCGGCAGACAGCAATGGAAGCCGGATCAAAATCGAATGCGCCAAAGCGGCGCCAGCCCGAGCACCCGGGAGGCCCGGGGCTGGGGTTCTGGGGCAAGACCCTCGACTGGAAACGTGGGTTCCCGGCCCTCGACCGGCAACGTTGGCGCGCGGCCTTCGACGGGCCATGTCGGAGCGCGGCCCTCCACCGGTAACGTTGGCGCCCGGCCTTCGACGAGCCCCTCGAGGCCACAATCTTCAGGCAGTAGTTCCTATGGCGGCCGATCGTCTTCGGGCACCAGCGCATTCAACCGGAGTGGCGGTAGCAGCAGCACCTGGTCATCCAGTAATCGGGGAACGTCGAGTCGTGGTGGTGGTGGATTCAGTCGCGGCGGCGGGCGGGGAGGAGGAGGGCGGAGATAAACCCGGCTTTAGCCTCAAACCCTATTCGTGAAACCATGAACATCTCAAACAAACCATTGATCACGGCTGTTCCTGAAGCAGTTTCGCTCCTTCAGACCGCGGGTCTGATTTTGGCATTGGCGCTAACCTTTTCGTCCACCATCCATGCCGGAGACGCGGGAAACACCGGCAGACGGTTCGCAAGTCCCGAGCAGGCCGTTGCGGCTCTCCGGCACGCCACGGCTGCAGCCGACACCAACGCGCTGAGGGACGTTTTGGGCCCCGGAGCCGAGGATCTGCAAAATTCTGACCGGATTCAGGCAAGGACTGAGCTGGAAACGTTCAGTTCAGCTCTGGCGGAGACCAACCAGCTCGTGCGCATTTCGGACACACTCTTCCTTCTCGAAGTGGGTGATGACTTGTGGCCATTCCCGGTTCCAATCGTGAAAAAGGATGGCGGTTGGTTCTTCGACACCGACGCCGGGAAGGATGAGCTTCTGAGCCGTCGTGTGGGTAAGAACGAGCTCACGACCCTTCCAGTCATGCGCGCCTACGTGGACGCACAACGCGACTACGCCAGCAGTGACCACGATGGGGACGGGGTTTTGGAATATGCCCAAAGGCTCGTCAGTTCCCCCGGCAAAGAAGATGGGCTCTACTGGCCGCCAGCGTTCGAGGGAGACGAGAGCCCGCTCGGGCCGCTGGTGGCTTTTGCGCAGGCGGAAGGCTACAGCCCGGAGCTGCGAGACGAAAACGAAGTCGAGCGCGGTCCGTACCATGGTTACTATTTCAAAATCCTCGGCCGGCAGGGCAAGCACGCGCCCGGCGGAAAATACGACTATGTGATCAACGGAAACATGATTGGCGGCTTCGCCTTGGTCGCATGGCCCGCTGAATACGGCAGCTCCGGTGTCATGACCTTCATCGTAAACCAGCAGGGTCGGGTGTACCAAAAGGACCTCGGCCCAAAGACCTCGAAACTGGCAATCAAAATAAAATCCTATGACCCTGATCCAAGCTGGACCCTGAGCCCGGATTGATTCCATCTCCCAGCATTTTTTCGACTTCAGAAGAACCGCAAGGCGGCGTTGGAACTAATGGCCACACCGTAGTCATTGCTGACCATCACCGAATAGAGGCCATGGTCCACACGATTGCCGCAACTTCGAGCCTGCCTGGCGGCATGCTCCTAATGCTTTCACATAGCGAGCACACATAGCGGACCTGTCCCTCTATTCAAGCACATAGCGGACCTGTCCCTCTATTCACACCTCTATTCAATTCACAACCTCAGCCTCTATTCACAACCTCTATTCATGTCCCCCCGTCCCTATTCACCTCGGAAAATAAAGAAGGGAAAATAAAGGGACAGGTACATAAACAAGAAAATAAAGGGTACATAAACAAAACAAAGGGACAGGTACATAGTTGTGGGTAATGGGGAATTGCAGCGCCCCGAGAGGAGCGCCATGGGCTTGTTGAGGTTCGAATGATTGAAAACGGCGCGCTCGATCCTCGCGCGCGCAGAAAGATTCCCTGCCAGGAACAATAGCTCCCCTTGGCCCACCCTCTAATCTAACTGAGAGCGGGCGTTTGTCGGCGGGTTATTGGATGAGGAGAATGTTTTAACCGCGCGGGGGTCCGCGT
>DATLUX010000220.1:0-10281 GCA_035577805.1 Verrucomicrobiia bacterium | reverse complement strand
GGTTCCCGGTTCCTAGGCATCCGTGTTCGATGTTCGGACCAAGTCGGGGTAAGCCACGACTATCGCGCGGATGAACGCAGATAGACGCAAGTCCCTTCGAGAACGAGGACGAGGAGGAGAACCCCAACATTCAATTCAACGTTCAACCAACCGTGAACCCCGAACCGCGAACCGTGAACCGTGAACCGTGAACCCCGAACCGTGAACCGTGATTACAAAATTGCGTTCGCTATCGGCCGTTCCCCGTGGCAGCATCGTGTTCGATGTTCCTGGCATCGGTAATCATCTCGGGACAGCATTGGCTGATTCCCGGGGTGACATTTCTTCTGTTATCGAGTTTGCTGCTTTTTTGGTCGTATCGACGGGCCCCCGCGGGCGGGGGCAGGCGGCTGTTGTGCTTTCTGCTGAAGCTTTTGGGAGTCTTGGCGTTGGCGGCGTGTTTGCTGGAGCCGCTCTGGAGCCGGGAACGAGCCCGGCCCGGCGCCAATTATTTCGCGGTCGTGGCGGACAATAGTCAGGGAATGAAGATCAAAGACCGCGGAGCTGCCCGTACCCGGGGCGAAGTGCTGCACAGGTTGTTGACGGACAAATCCTCCTGGCTCCCCAGGCTGGAGGAAAACTTTCAAGTGCGCCGGTACTTGTTCGATTCGCGCCTGCAATCGACCCGCGACTTTTCAGAGCTGATCTTTGATGGCCGCGTGTCGTCCATGGCCAGCTCGTTACGCACGCTCGCGGACCGCTATAAGGGCGAACCGCTCGCGGGGATCCTGCTCCTGACCGATGGGAACGCCACCGACTTGGAGGAAGGTTTGCCGGACCTGACCGGTTTGCCGCCCATTTACCCGGTGGTGATGGGAACCGATGATCCGGTGAAGGACCTGGCGCTGCAGCGCGTGACCGTCAGCCAGACGGTGTTTGAGGACGCGCCCGTGACCATCCAGGCGGAAGTCAGCGCCACCGGCTTGGCCGGTGAAACGGTCATCGCCAGGCTCGTTAAGGTGCCGTCCAGCCCCTCGATCAGCACCAACCCCAACCCCGTGACCGCCACCGCCGCCGCTGGCGCCACTAATCGAGCCGCCAAAGTTCCTGCCCCCGCCGGGGCCGTGGCCGGCACCGTCGCCGAACAACGCCAGCGCATCGCCCAGGAAACCGGCACGGCCTCGTTCCGGTTCCAACTGAAACCAGAACAAAGCGGGTTGACCTTTTATCGTCTCGAAGTGGCCTGCAAAGAGGACGCCGCTGCGGCTGGTTCCGTGGCTGCGGCCAGCACCGAGGCGACGCTGGCCAATAACCAGCGCGTGATCGTGGTGGACCGGGGCCGGGGCCCTTATCGCATCCTCTACGTCGCCGGCCGGCCCAACTGGGAATACAAATTCATGAACCGCGCCCTGGTCGAAGATGATCAGGTGCAGTTGGTGGGCCTGATGCGCGTCGCCAGGCGCGAGCCCAAATTCGAATTCCGCGGGCGCGCCGGCGAATCCAGCAACCCGCTCTTTCGCGGCTTTGGCAATCAGTCCAAGGAAGAAATTGAACGTTACGATCAGCCCGTGTTGATCCGGCTTTACCCGACGCCTGACCCCGATCCCAACGACCAGTTCAAGATCCAGGGCGGCTTTCCCAAGCTGCCCGAGGACCTTTATGGTTACCACGCCATCATCATCGATGACCTGGAATCCGAATTCTTCACCGCCGACCAGATGACCTTGATCCAGAAATTCGTGTCCGAACGCGGCGGCGGTTTCCTCATGCTCGGCGGCGCCGAATCTTTTCAGCAGGGCAAATACAATCGCACTCCGATCGGCGATATGTTGCCCGTTTACCTGGACCAACCTTCCGAGGGCAATCCGCCCGGTGAACTTCGCTTCAACTTCACTCGCGAAGGCTGGCTCCAGCCTTGGGCGCGCCTCCGCAATAACGAAGCCGATGAACGCCGCCGGCTCGATGAGGTCCCGCCCTTTGGCGTGCTCAATCAAGTTCGCGGCATCCGCCCCGGCGCCACGCCCGTCGCCACTGTCTCGGAAGGCCGCAACCCCCCGCACCCCGCCATCGTGGTTCAACGCTTCGGCAATGGCCGCACCGGCGCCGTCCTCATCGGCGACCTGTGGCATTGGGGCCTTAAAGATGAAGCCAATCACAAAGACCTCGATAAAGCCTGGAGACAACTCATCCGGTGGCTGGTCTCCGATGTCCCCCAACGCACCGAACTGCAAGTGCAACAAAAACCCGGTGACCCCAACCAGGCCGTGCGCCTGCAAGTGCGTGTGCGCGACAAAAAATTTCAACCGCTCGACAATGCCACCGTCTCGATCGCGGTGACTGCCGTCGGCCAGGACCCCGCCGGGTCCGCAAAAACCTCCGCCTCGAATCGGCTGGCGACCGTCCGGCTCACCGCGGAGCCCGCGCCGGATCAGGCCGGCGTCTACGAAGCAACCTATATCCCTCGGGAAACCGGCGGGTACCGCACAGAGGTGGTGGCGACCGATCCCACCGGCATGGAAGCCGGACGCGCGGAAGCCGGCTGGACCTCCGACCCGGCGGCTGACGAGTTTCGATCGCTCAAGCCCAACCGCGCCTTGCTCGAGGCCATCGCCAAAAAAACCGGCGGCGAGGTGATCGCGGCGCGCGGCCTCGATGCCTTCGCCAAGAGCCTCCCCAACCGCAAAGCGCCTATTACCGAGAATTGGATGTCGCCCATCTGGCATCAGGCCGGTGTGTTCCTCTTCGCGCTCGCTTGTTTTGTGGCCGAATGGGGTCTGCGCCGGGCCCGGGGATTGGCGTAAGGCTGGTTCAGGGTTCCCGGTTCCCGGTTCAGGGTTCGGGGTTGAGGGTTCGGGGTTGAGGGTTCAGGGTTCCAGGTTCAGGGTTCAGGTTCGGGAGTTTGACCCTTCCGTCTAGGGGTCCCGGTTCATGGACAGCCTCCATCTGCTTTTGCGGCGATCTCAAAGCATCCAAAGCGGCGCATCAGCTCGTCGGCTCGTCGCCCCGCTCGCCGGTCTGATCTAAAGCACAATGTCAGCGCGAGTTGGGGTGTCGGATTTCGCGCCGATCGGGTACTCTAGGGAGGAAGCGTGCTTTTTCATGAACGATGATCTGGCGTTGCTCCGACGCTACTCCAACCAGGGTTGCGAGGAGTCTTTTCGGACGGTAGTGGAGCGACACTTGCCATTGGTGTACGCCGCCGCCCTGCGCCAGGTGGGAGGCGACCGGCATCTGGCCGAGGATATCTGTCAGCATGTGTTCGGCGAGTTGGCCCGATGCAGCGGGAGGCTATCGGCGGAGGTGATTGTAGCCGGGTGGCTTTACCGCACTACGGCCTTCACGGCGGCTAAGGTGGTCCGGTCGGAACGGCGTCGGCGCGCGCACGAAGCCGCGGCCGTGAAGGAACAGGCATCGGATAGTATGAGCTCTTCACCTGAAGGAACCGGCCCGGATTGGGAATCCCTTAGCGCGGAACTCGATGCGGTGATGAATCGCCTGCCGGAGCCCGATCGCAATGCCATTCTACTGCGGTTCTTTCAACGTCTGGATTACCGGGCGGTCGGCGAGGCTTTGCACGTCAGCGATGATACCGCCCAGAAACGGGTCAGCCGCGCCTTGGAAAGATTGCGCAAGCTGCTGCTTGGCCGAGGTGTTGCGCTGTCAGGCACGGCTCTTGGAGCGTTGCTTGCGCGCAATGCCGCGGCGGCTCCTCCGGCGAGTCTGACGGCCCAAATCCTCACGCACGTGGCGGCAGGAGGTGCAGCGCTGGGGGTTTCGGCCGGCGGCGCGCTAAGCCACACGTTCCTGAAGCTTATGGCGGCCAAGACCGTGTGGGGCGCCGCGGTGGCGCTGCTGGCGGTGGCGGCGTTCGCATGGCGCAACATCGGTAATAGTTCCTCCACGTTGCCGCCCGGCTTGGTTTCGTGGTGGACGGCCGATGGGAACACCCTGGATCGCAAGGGCGCCAACCACGGTTTCATCGAAGGTAATGTCACCTACGCTCCCGGCAGATTCGGGCAGGCGTTTCGGTTCGATGGCCGCGAAGGCACACACGTGCGCGTGCCTTCCTCCGCCTCCCTGACATTCACAAACGCGCTCACCATTGAGTTCTGGTTTCGGCCAGACGAAGACTCGATCATGGGCAGTTTACTGATGAAACGGACTGAGGACACCAATGCCACGGCCTCGGGCAACCTGGTCAACTACGGCTTCTCAATGGGACGCATCCACCCCGATCATCAGTATGGCATCTGTCAGTTTTTTAACGACCCGGAAGAACGGGGCGGCTATCACGCGCGCGTGGGCGAGGTCTCACTGCTGGAATCGCTTGTCCCCCAGGCTAATCTTCCCGGCGCGTCGAATCGATTCAGTTCGAAGGACAATCTGTTCGAGCAGGCCGCCTTTTTCCCCACTTCCAGCCGCGACCTCAGCGTGTTGCGCGGTCATTGGCATCACCTGGCCGGCACGTTTCGCCAACTGGACGGAAACCGGGTTCGGATGACCTCCTACTTCGATGGCGAGAAACGCAACCAGATAGTTCTCTTCGGGCGGCTGGCCAACACCGTCAACGATGCGCCGCTTTCGATCGGCGGCTTTCCGACTTCGCCCTTCAAGGGGTGCATCGACGAAATCCGCATCTTCAATCGGGAACTGGGCGCGCGCGAAGTGAAGGCTCTCTTCCATCTCGCCCCAGATGTCCCGAACCCATAGTGCCTCGAGTGACACCACTGACCCTGTCGGATTTTCCCCCGGCCGGGTACCCAAGAAGTGGAGCTTGCGAAGGGCATGGCATCGCCTCCTTGCGGCAAGTTGTCCTATGAACAAGAGCAGCTTTACTCTGATCGTCGCCACGCTCTGCTTCGGGATGGGAGCCTGTCCAAGCCATGGCCAGTATCGCCTCTTGCAGCCGGGCCAGAGCGTGACCCATCACTTCGATTTTCTGCCGCACCAGGGGCCATTTGGAGACACCGTTCCGACGCCAGCGCAGGGCCGATTTTCGTTCTACGCCTTCCAATCCACGGAACCGGACGCCGCCCTGCGCTTGGAATTGTTTGAGAATTCCACGGCCGAGACGCCGTTGTTTGTTGGAACGTGGAATCCGACATCAGGGCTGGATGTTCCGGCACTTGCTGACGCCTGGCAGGATCGCCAGGGCGTGGTGCGGTTCACGGGTTTGCGCGGCACGACGGGTTATGCGTCTTTCCAAGTCGCGGTCCTGACGCCGGTGGATTTGTTCCGGTACGACGTTTATTCGCGAACATTTCCAGCCGCGCCCGCGCCCGTCACGCCCCAGGTTTTCGTGGACTTCGACCGATACGCGAGCCCCTCCGACAACGACCTCGCGAACCATTTCATTAGCTATTACGGGCTCAGCCAGGTGCCCACCGGAGGCGTCACCGGCGGCGCCGCGGCCGGCTCACTTGCGGAGATAACCACCTATGGCTTTGCCGTGTTGCGTTCCCACGGGTTACGAAATCTCCCCGGCGATAACTGCGAAGTGAGCGCGTTGTTTAAGATCGTTCCTGCGACTTTCCGGCCGTCCTCCGGTGCCTCGTTCAAGCTAGTGTTGGGCTGCTCTACCAACGCCGCTGCTCTGGTCGACTCGGAGCCGATTGCGGCGCGGTTCTTCGGGCCGGGCGATACCTTTGCAATGCCCTCCGGTTACAACTGGGGTTCGGTGACTTCCACGAACTGGTTTCGTCTGACGCTAAACGTGTTGAACGAGGGCCAGTCCAATCGCTTCGCCCTGAGCGTCAGCTTGCAGGACCATGGGCCCACCGGCCTCGCGCCCACTGGACCGCTCCTCAGCAGCGTGTGGGAAGTGAGCATCAATCCACTGGCGAAAAGTCCAGTTCTCTTTCCCGGCTTCTACGTCGATGGCGTTCGCTTTGGCCAGACGCTCGTGGATAACTTTGGGTTCAACGGAATCAACTATGAGCCGCCCGAGCTGACGGCCATCTCTTCCGAAGGAGCGTTACGCCTCAGCTGGCGATTTGCCGGGACCCATTTCCTGTTGGAGTCCACCTCTAGCTTACAATCCCCAGCCAGCTGGGCGCCTGTCCTAGAGCCTGTCGCTGACGACGGAGATAGGCATTCGATCGCGATTTCGTTTGATCGCGCGAACCGTTTCTTCCGGTTGCGTTACCAGGTGCCATGAGAAGGCCTGTTGAAACGTTGAAACTCACCACCAAGGGCATGACAGATTGTTCCGCCCTGCCCAAGACTGAAAAACGCTGCGAACGATGCAAACAACGCCACACTGGAAGGTTGGGCCGACGGAGCCTGAGCGAGCGCATTGCGTCTGACGTGTGATTTGTCTTTTACCAATGAGTGCGCAACATTGCCTGCGGATGCTCGATCCCCGCTTCTACCTTCGATGGCAATTGGCCTGTCTAGCTGCGCTGCCTTGCCTATCGATGGGCTGGATTTTGCAAGCTACTCCCGTTAATCATCCACCGGTACCCCATTTTTTCCTGCCGTTTGAGGGCGTACCCTTCGTCGCGGGTCAGACTTTGTTTTTCCAAGCCACGGCAGATGATCCGGAAGACGCTGTCCTCCAGCCGTCGGCTTTCAACTGGCGTATTGAACTTCATCGAGGTTCCGTGACAGACATTGTCCTGGAGTCCGTTCGTGGAACGACAAACGGTTGGTATGAAATCCCGCGTGCTCCTGAAATCTCACCGGGCTCGTGGTATCGCGTTTGGCTGACGGTAACCGATTCAGAAGGTCTAAGCACGTCGGAATTCCGTGACGTGTTTCCGCGCACTTCGGTCTTCAGTCTGCAGACCGACCCGCCCGGCTTGCCGCTTCGACTCGACGGCCAGCGTGTGGAGACATCGTTAGCGATCACCGGTGTGGTAGGTGTTACACGCTCACTGGGTGTGGTGTCACCGGTCACAATGGGCACCAGCACTTATGAGTTTATTGGTTGGTCTGATCGGGGAGCGCCGGAGCATGAAATCCTGACTCCTTGGGAACCTTTGGTTTACTGGATCACCGTCGGCGTAGGCCGGCGGCTGCCGGGTAACCCTTATCCAGGTCCGACCGCTGCTCCTTGGCGCATTGAACTGCTGGCAGGCGAAACGGTAGTCGCGTCCGAAACGGGTGGGCCCGTCCCATGGCAAGGGGCTTTTCAAGACGCGAACCTGAATCTCAATACCGAAGAGTTGCAGCCTACGCAGCTGAGTCAGCCGCTCCGGTTGCGACTCTCTGCGGCCAGTTCTGTGCCGAATGCGCACTTGGACTTCGACGATGTGCGCGTGCAGGTCAATGGGCTGTCGGTAAACGGAGGTGAACTGAGCTTCGAATCCCCTTCGCTCGCGGATGGGGTCCTGGCCGAAGGACCGGGGCTGGTGGGTGGATGGGAAATGGCGCTAAACCGCGGCGCGTCTTGCGGAATCTATAATCCGCCGGGGAGCACCTACACAGGCGCGGGCGGCGGATTCGAGTTTCCATTTACCACGCTCCACGGCGCCAATTGCGGTTATCTCTTCACCGGGACAAACGGCGAGACACCCACCCTGACGCGAACGCTCGTCCCTGCTATCGGATCGAACGTGTATACCGCCCGCTTTCGTGCCGTCGTTCCCCGGACAGTCCAGATCATGGCGCTGGGTGATTCCATTACGCAGGGCGGGCAGGGATTCGCTTCCTACCGTTATCCTCTCTGGTTTCTCCTGCGCGGAGCAGGTTTCGATGTCGATTTCGTCGGCCGAGATCCCGCGGTGTATGGTGGAAACCATCCTGGAAATCCGGACGCGAACTTCTACCCGAATTATTATTCGACCTTCGACCGGGATCATGAAGGTCACTGGGGCGATCGCACGCAGGATGTCCGCGGGCTTCTCGACGACGCATTGGCTGGAGATGGTCCGGACATTGTGCTCCTGCACGTTGGAACGGACGATGTTGGCCAATATGGCGCTTTTGGCGTGGACAGCACGCTCGGCAACTTGCCGTACATCATCAGTCGGCTGCGGGCGGCTCGCATGCAGGTCACTGTATTGTTGGCGCAAATCATTCCGATTGGCACCGGCAGTGCCTACGCGGTCAACGCCCCGCTAATTCCAGCGCTAAACCAGCGTATCGCCCGTCTCGCGACGGAGCTTGATACGCCGGCATCTCGGGTCGTGTTAGTCGACCAGTTCACCGGCTACGATCTCGCCTCGATGGTGCAGGTTGATGGCGTGCATCCCAATCCCGCTGGCGAAGGTTTTCTAGCCACCAACTGGTTTAGAGCCTTGCAACCTGTCTTGACCGGCACCCTCCCGTCGCGCCCACCGGCAGTCGTCTCGATCCGCCACGATGGCCCCCGCGTGGTTCTGAGCTGGCCCGTAGCTGCAGGCGCTTACGCGCTCGAGACCAGCCCAGATCTGAAAGCCCCCACTTGGTCGCGTCTCGTAACCGGAATCACAAGCGATGGAACACAGAAATCCTTGAGTCTTAGTCCAGACCAAGCCCCCGCCCAGCGCTTTTTCCGATTAACACTTGAATAAGAGATAAGCGATGAGACGCATTGCCGGCCTACCGGCACCGCTGTCCCTGTGCCCTGGCAGTTGCGACGTTGCGATCAGTGCCTCGCAATCCTTTTCGCATCGTTTGCAACGCATTTGCGTTGCGGGCAACGCGTTTCGGTCCGCGGGAAGAATTTTTGGTCCGATCGCAGTTGCGATCAGTCTGTTGCAACCCTTCTCGCATCGTTCGCAACGCATTTCGGCGCGCGGGCGGCGTTTTTGCATTGTTCGCGCCGTGTTTCAGTCGCGGACAACAGGTTTTGGTCTGCGGGAAGAAATTTTTGGTCCGATCGCAGTTGCGATCGGTCTGTTGCAACCCTTCTCGCATCGTTTGCAACGCATGTCGGTGCGCGGGCGGCGTTTTTGCATTGTTCGCACCGTGTTTCAGTCGCGGGCAACACGTTTTGGTCCGCGGGAAGAAATTTTTGCGTCGATCGAAGTTGCGATCGGTCCGTTGCAACTCTTTCGCATCGTTTGCAACGCATGTCGGTGCGCGGGCGGCGTTTTTGCATTGTTCGCACCGTGTTTCAGTCGCGGGCAACACGTTTTGGTCCGCGGGAAGAAATTTTTACGTCGATCGAAGTTGCGATCAATCCGTCGCAGCTGCGATCAGTGCGGCGCGACCGTTTTTGCACCGATCCCTGACCGAGAGCGAGTAGAACCTGGCTTAGCTAGCTAGCCGTGAAAGGCACTGGAGCTTTCATACCGACCGCGTTCAGCTACCAAGGGATGAAAGAGCGAGGTTAGCTCCGAGGTTTTTTTGCCTGAATGAGCAGTAGGTGACCGCGTCTCGGCATAATGGGCTCCAGCACGCGACTGAGTGAATCCGGCAATGGCATGAGTCCAATGGACGATACCTTGGCAGGAAAGCCGATCCGCTCGAAGAGCTCCTGTGCCTGAAGAACAGATAACGCCCGGATATGCCCCGTAACGCCGGCAAACGCTGGATCCGTGATCGGCACACCCTCCTCAACATGTTCTTGATAATGCAGGCCCAGCGGATTTCCTAAATACCAACCACAGACCCGCATCAGGGTGAACGGTGTGTAACCCAGCAGCATAGCGCCGAGATTCAAGAAGCTGGTCAGGTTTTCGGATGTCACCAGGGCAGTCCCACTTGGTTTCAACACGCGCTTCATCTCTTCCACGAAAAGCCGCGTGTTATGTAGGTGTTCGATAACTTGCGAACAATGAACCACTTCAAAGCTGCAATCGGGATACGGCCAAGTAGAGTTCAGGTCGAACGCTCGGACCCGGATGCCTTTGCTTTCGGCCTGTTGTTTCAATGATGGCGACGCCTCCACCCCCTGAAAATCGTCGGGCTTGTAGTCCAAATACCGGAAGAGAAAGCTGCCATCACCGCAACCGACATCCAACAGACTCTTGGGGCGCAGGGCGGCGACTTGTTTTCCACTCCAATCATTACAGCGTTCGCAGCTGCGCAGGTAGCCTGCGCTCACGACCCGTTGCAATAGTCTCAGCACCATAGCTTATGGCGAGGTATGGTTTCCCTACTTGCTTTTGCGCGCCGCATGGCGGGCAAGCTAGAGAGGCATGGTCCAACTGTCGAGACATTAGCGGGAAAGCAGCCTGCAAACTCCTTCGCGAGGGGCGTGCGACAGAATTCTTCGCAGCTGCAGCCGGCCTCGGTTTTTCGCGTCATTATCCCTAGGAGGCTAGATACGAACCCAGCTTGGTTAAGCTGCCAAGGGGAGACAATCGTTGGAGGCCGCCTTGGTATTGAGCCGGTGTTTCCAGAATTGATCCAAGCGGCGGCTGCTGTGGATAC
>DATLUX010000219.1:0-6354 GCA_035577805.1 Verrucomicrobiia bacterium | reverse complement strand
GCTTGACGAGATGATCAGCGGCGTCCCGCGGGTTGGTTCCGTCAAGAAACTCCTCATAATTCGTGCGTCCATCGCCATCGGTATCCTGATCGGCATCAGCGGCGTTGTTCGCTGCAAACGCATAGGCGTCCTCGTAGTCGTCCGGCATGCCGTCGGCATCGCTGTCCACGTAGCCGGCGCCCGGCTGGTTCGCTTGCCCGGGAGTCGGGGCTGCCGCCTTCCAATTCACGGGGTCATTGCCATACTCATGCGGGCGGCGTCGCTGCAAACTTTGGCCGCCCCCGTCCGGGCCTCGCGGCCAGGGATAACTATCAGCGTAAATGACGCGGTCAACCAACAGGTAGGGTACCGCGCCGTTCGTCTGCGGCGTGTCCGGTCGGGTGATCTTCACTTCTTCGCCGCGATTATCGAGCTTGCCTTGATACGGGCCATAAAGTGGGACGCTCTCCGGCAACGCATAACTGGCGCGAAACTCGGCCAACGCCGTGAGGTTCGTGATGGGGTCGAAACTCACCACCAACGCAAAACCGCGCGGGGCGATGGTGACGGCCGCTGGAAAATCGAAATCGACACCGCCTCGCAGATGCCAGGTGTTGGACGAGACGTCGAACAACTGGAGTGGATTCCCGGTGATGTTGTAGAGCTCAACAAATTCGTGAACAACGTCATCGTTGGTGCCCCCAATATCCGGCGGACGATACATCAACTCGTTAATGACGAGCGGCCCCACTTTGGGAGGGGCGTTGGGTTTGCCAGTGCCGGTGCGGAACTGGGCCTGATCCGCGGGCAAATCCTGGCCGAAGGTCAGCGCGGCGAGCGGCGGGAAATCGCGGCCGACGCTGGTTTCGTAGCGTCCGAAGGAAACGGCACTGGCGGAAGGATCGAAATCCACCGCCGACCGGTAGCCGGTCAGGTTCCCGGCGCTGTCGGCCGCGGAGAGATAGACTTGATCCCCGTTGGCGGAGCTGAGCGAGAACGGCACCAACGGATTGTTGGTGTTGAAATCGATTTCATAAAACACTTTGAACCCAAGCGCGGGAACGATGGTGTTATCGGGGATGCGGTATTTCTTGAAGTCCGCTTTCGAATCGCTGAGGAACCAGCCGCCGATGTTGATCGGGGCGGCGGTGCGATTGAACAGCTCGATCGCATCTTCGTACGGACCGTCGCTATGGGCCAGGACTTCATTGACGATCAGCGTGCCCAGGGCGTCGCCGCCGGGTCGGCCTGGCGATCCGCCCGCTTCGGGGCTGGCGCGCCAACTGGCGGGATCATTGGGGTTGCCCGAATAAGTGGCTGCTTCCAGTGAACTGCCGGAGCCATCGGCTTCGCTGGGCCACGCGCCCGAATCACCATAAGTCACGGAAAGAAACACCACGCCATTGGTGTCCGCGAGTTCGATCGTCTCGCCGCCGTTGCTTAATTGTCCCAGGTACTCTCCCGGCGCGAGGTTGAGCGTCGCCACGTTATAGTGGGAGGCGAAGGCCGACCTATTTTTGGCCACGATTAAGTACTGGCGTGGGCCCAGCACGGTCGGGCCAAATGTATAATCGATCCCTGCGGTAAAGCGGACTCCGGTGAGATCCAGCGCCGTCGTGCCGATGTTGACCAGTTCGATGAACTCATAATCGCTGCCCGAGGGCGGGTTGTACATGATCTCCGAGATGCGCAGACTCTGGCGCAGATCCGACGTCGAGGAAGGATCAACCAGGATCACGTAATCGAAGGACGTCTTGATGCTCTGCGGTGTATCCGTCGACAGGAAGACGCCCCCCCGAATCACGGCGGCGCCCGGCGGCAGACCGGTATTGTGCACGATCGACCACATTTCGTTGGTGCGTTGCTCAAAGAAAAGACTGTCACCGGCCCGACGAATTCGGATCTCCGCCTCGGACGTAGCCAGGGGGGTGCTTCGCAACAGCGTGGAGCCAGTGGCTCCCGCCACGCGCCGGACGGTCAAAGCCGTTCCCTCTTCGATCCCGAAAGCGTAACGCACCACCGTGCCGCCTTCGTTCACCTCCGTCAACAGACCGGAATTATAGTCCCCAAATACCTGTGCCCGCATCTCCACTTTCGTGAGCAACGCCCAGTCCGTCAACGCCGGAAGCGTCCGCCACAAAAACGGATAGGCGGCGCTCGCCCCGCCCAAGGCGTAGGAACGGCCCGCTTGCACCTGCAGGACCAGGTTGCCGGGGATCTCCGTCACCGAACAATAAGGTCCGGACAAATAGTTTTCGCGCAGCATCAGATTCTCCAGCTTCCAGAAACTTTGCAGGCGCGGGCCGTCGAAAGCGCTGAATCCATCGGGCGCGTAGACGGCGGCTTCGCGGGTAACGCTGTTGGACGCGCCGCCCGCGTCGGTGCCGGTGACCGTAAAACTGTAAAGGCCTGGATGGGGGAAGGAGGCGAGGGCTTGGCGGCCGGAGTGAAGATCGACCTGCGCATCCAAAGGCGTGAAGCTCCAAGCGAAGGTGAGCGGGCCGTCGTCCGGGTCATAACTTGGAGTGGGGTCGATGGTGAGTTGGTCTAACACGGAGACATGCCAGGAGGCCGGATCGGCCTCCAGCGCCATGATCGGCGGGGCATTGCCGGTTTTGGTCACGGTGACCGTCTCGGTGGCAAGCACCGTCCCGAAGTCGTCCAGCGCCTGGATGGTGAGGGTATCGGTTCCCGAGCGAAGGATGATGCCGTTGAGGGCCCACCCGGTTTCGGAGGTCCACGCGAAGGTCGCTTCCGGGTGTCCGGCGACGGCAACGGTGAAGACGCGGAGTGGAGCGACGCCGATCAAGCTCAACGTGTTCTCAGGTGTGGTGATGGGACTTCCGCCGTTGCTGGCGACGCGAAAAACGTTGGTGCGATTGGCCCCAAGAAAGGCCAAGGCGGGCGCCTCGCGACCCGTGAACCAGCTTTGGTAAGTGCTGGTGCTGACGTTGTATTGCGAGCTGGCCTCTTCCTCGACTTGGAACCAGGTGGTCAGCCGCGGCGAGTTCTTGGTGTAGTTCTCCACCAAAGCGGCCAGGTAATGCTTGAACAACCTAAAGTTGTAAGGCTTTTCCATATACGGCCGGAAACCGATCATGCCGTTGTAAAAGGGCCCGCTGGTCGTGTCGAAGGCGAGATCGCTGTCCCAATGGAAGAACATGAACCGCCCGTCGGTGGGTCGGCGGTACATATAACCATTCTTGCCGCGGTCGAGGGAGAAAGAGTCCCAGTCGTGCGCGTAGCCGCGGATCGCAGCCATCTTCATGACCGCGACCGGGTCGATAATCCGTTCGATCATGGACTGGGTGTAGGTGCCCGCGCTGATGGTCTTGAACATGTTGACCAGCGAGCTGTAGTCATACTCGTTTTCGCGCGTGCGCTTCATCCACTCGCTATGGTAACGGCCGGCGTTATCGGTGCCTTTATAAGACCAGTCGGCGTTGCGATTGTTGCGATTCCAATCGTCTGTAAACCACCATTCATCGTCGATGCGATAAAGCTCGCCCATGCTGCCATCGGGATAAATGCGATCCAGCATGTCATTGCCGAGCGGTTCCACCTCCTCGCGCAAGGCGGTCCCGCGATTGTTAATCTCCAGGAGGAAATACTCATTTTCATTGGCGGGATGGCCGAAGAGATAAAGCCAGTAACGCATCAACCGGTTGTGATGTCGCGCGCTTCCTCCAGCATCGTTGTCATACGACTGCTTTTCCTTGCCGCGGATCAATTGATCCCGCGGGAATTTGAACTTGCCGCGATCCAGATTCCCGCCGCGCGTCCAGGGACTGCCACTAGTGCGGACTTCACAGTCATAAATGATGTCCTGCTCGTTCACGATCACCGTCATGTTGTAATAATGATTGGACAGGCGCGGCTGAGCATAACCGTAGCCGGGCGTGGGCGCATCCTGGTTGGCGATGGCCGCCAGATCATGCGCGGAGAGCACAAAACGCATCCGGCGCAAGTCACCGGCAGCAGTGGGGGTGTCAACCACGTACATGGCCGGGGCATTTGTTCCCGGCGGTGGTATCTGGCTGCTCTGCCCGTTGGCGATGGCCGCCACGTAAAATTGCACCACCTGGCCGTTGACAGGATATTCCGTCAATTGCGCCGTATAGATCCCGTCGCCGGCAAGTTCATCGCCGCCGGTCCCGTCATCCACCATGGGTTTGCTGGCCCAAGCCGCGCTGGCGTTCAGGTTGTCCGGACGATGGAACAGGAGCACGCTTACCGGGCTCAACGAAGAGACAGCCGCGGTGATGCGCACGACCTGGCTTGGGAGGGGCACGGCGGGGCTATGCTGGAGTTGATCCACCTGCGGGCCGGGCAGGAAAGCAGCACGCGAGTTGCGAAAACCGGGCGTGCCGAGATTTCGGGGCACGGGCAGGGAGAAACTGGTTGCGATGCTGTGGTCCCAGGTTTGCGCAATCACCCGCGAAGCGCCCGCTACCCAGCGGGCATCGAAACTCACTTCATAGGCGCTGCCGCTTTGCATCGCGGTCGCATCAATCTCGAGGCGGTTCGCGCGGTTGTCCCCGTGGCCATCGGCCACCAGGTGCAGGTCTCCGTTCTCCAGGTGGCTCAACCAATGTGTTCCCTGGGCCAGCCAACCATTGGCGCTCCGGCCGTCGCTCGACATCGCGTTGCCCCGCGTGATGATGTTTGTGCCCGTGCCATTCAAACGAAGCTGGATGTTGCGCAAGATCACGTGGCTGTCTCCCACCAGATGCAAGTGCAACTCCTTGTAATCGGTCGTAGAGCCGTTGACCGTCAACTGGCGAAACACATCCGTGTAAGAGTAATGCGCGAACGTCGATTTATTGGTTTCGTTGCTGTCGGCCCAGGCCGATGGCAGGTCGTTGTTCAACCAGGGATTGCGCAACTCCAGGCTTGTTCCCCCGCCGTGGGCCAGGTTTGGCCAGCTGCCTCCTGATTCGTAATCCACTTCATCGACGAGGTTGCCCGATTGGTCGACGAGCCGAAGTAATTCGCCGTTGTGGGCCAGCTGTCCCTCGAAATTGCCCAGCACCGGGATCGCCCCGTAGACGCTGCGCATCCAGGCCTCGTCCGCCGCCACCGCTAGATAAGTGTCCGGTTCCAGCCGCGTTCCGGCGGGAAAAACAAATCCGATTCCGTCCGTGAAACGCCAGCCCGACAGGTCGACCGCGTTGGTGCTCCGGTTGTAAAGTTCGACATATTCGCCGGAGGTTTCCCCGGATGGCGGATCGTACATGATCTCGTTGATCACCACGGAAGTGGTGCGGATCGGATCGTTGGGGGCGTCCCGAGTGGAGGCCGGGGTTCCATACCATTCGCTTGAACCGTCCGGGAACGCCTGCAGGGAATCGCCTGCGGGTGACCGCGTGCAAGCGCGAGCCGTCACGACATTATGAAAACTGTCGATGAGATAGAGGACCACTTCACCGCCGGCCGGGAAGTCGACGTTGAAACTGGCCAGGCCCGCGCCTCCCAACGATCCATGGAGCGGCACCAGATCACCAAAGTCAGGACGGGAAGCCAGGGCCAAACCATTCAAAGAGACGGGCGCATTGGTGAGGTTGAACAGTTCCACCCAATCGACCGTGTTCGAGGGGCTGAAATGAACTTCATTCAAATGCACCGGCAACGGCGGCCCATTCGTTACTTCGGTGCCCGGCGTGCCCAAACGTCCCCGGCTGAAGGTCCAGTTATGCCAATCGTCGACTGCTTTCATGGCATTCTTCAAAGTCAAGCTGTGGCCTGCGCCGTCGGCCGCCACCGGCCAATGGCCACGATTGTTGTAAGCCAACGTGCACATCGTCAGCCCGTTCTTGTCCCGCAGAGTGATGCGCTCTCCCCCGTGATCCAAATTGCCCGTCCAAGGGCCGTAAATCCGGACCGTAGCCGGAATGTTGTAGGCTGCCCGCAAGTCCGTTTCCGGAACTGGCGACAGCAAGATGCGCTCGAACGGCTTCAGAAAGGTGCGGCGCGGATCGGTGGGGCTGAAGTTCGGGAAATCGTAATCGACGCCGCCGCGCAGTTTCCATTCGGCCATGTCGAAAGGCGTCGCGGTGGAATTGTAAACCTCGATGAACTCGGGTTGGCCTGGCGGCGGATGATACATCAATTCGCTGAATACAACTTGGTCGGCCAGGCCAGGCCGGGCGAACGAACAGAGAAGGAGAACGGCGCACCCAGTGAAATGATAGTTGGACTTCATGGCGTGAAGGTTTCCCCAAGGAAACTCGAGGTAGGCTTCGTCCGAATGTCGTCCCTTTCAACGGGACATGGATTCCGCGCTTTCCCCAAGTCATCCGTGGTGTGTCCGCATATTATTCTTGAGAGCAGGGCCAGAGACCAGACAAAACGTTGCGGGTTCCTGGTTCCTGGTTC